>CAVGEP010000112.1:0-5732 GCA_963628105.1 Alistipes communis | reverse complement strand
AGCAACCTTTGCGTGAAATGCCCGAAGGAAAAATGCCGGAGGAAGACCTGAAATTTCTTGAAATCCGCGCCGACTTCGGTGACGTCGATGCCTTGATCGCGCTCGGTCGGCATTATTACGAAAAGGAAGATGATGCGGACGAGGCGGAATATTTATGGAAAGTTGCCGCCGATAAAAAGAGTGCCGCGGCGATGTATCTGATCTACAAGGGCTACCGCGACGGAAAGTTTACCGAAAGGCCGAGCGACAAAATGAAATATCTGCGCATGGCTGCGGACAAAAATCACGCCTACGCGGAATATGAGCTCGCCATGCAGACCGACAAACGGATGCCGAATGTGAAGCTGTCAAACCTCATGCGTGCGGCGGAACACGGCTGCACTGCGGCGGAGTATGAAATCGGAAAACTGTATTATGAGAACGGGCAGACCGAACAGGGGCTTGCTCATCTTGAAAAAGCCGCCGGGCTTGACCTCTGGGCGCGCATGCAGGTCGGACTGTTTTACTGCTATACGCGCGATGATTGGGAGCACGGAATGGAACTTCTGACCTCTGCCGCGGAGGAAAACTACGCACCTGCGCAGGAGGCAATCCGAAATATTCAGAGCGGACTCAACGCACAGATCTTCACGGGTCTGTGCGATCTTTTTTATTACGCCGCAAACATCATCGACGAGCGCGCAGAAGAAATTCAAACGCCGTCAGGGGAGCCCGTCATCAGCCGCAGACAACGCCGCGAGGAACAGGCGAAGCGGGACGGCGTGGTGATGCAGATGTAAAAATATTTTTTATAATATTTCGTGCAGGCATTGACAAACCCTATTAAATAGGGTATAATGATATTGCATCAAGCAGATAGGAGATTACTATGACACGCATCTTTGTTGAGCTTCCGATTTTCAGAAGTCGTTGGAAAAACCTTGGATTGAATGATTCTGACCTTCGCAGATTGCAGGAAGAGCTTCTGGCTGATCCCAAGATCGGTGATGTTATGCGAAAGACCGGCGGAATCAGAAAGATGCGATTTGCATTTGAGAAGAGAGGCAAAAGCGGAAGTGTCCGTGTAATTTATGTGGATTTCGAAGTATATGAAAAGATTTTTCTGCTCACCGCATATGCTAAGAATGAGAAGGATAATCTATCTGATGCGGAATGTAATGAATTAAAACAGCTGATCAAGGTGCTTGAAGATCAGCTGAAAGAAAACGCAACGGGAGGAGGTAAGAACCCATGAGCATTTTCGACGATATCAAAACGGGACTGAATCAGGCGATTGACTTTGAAAAAGGAAAAGGCAAGGCACGGGTAACCGTGATGACCATTCATCCGGTCGATCAGTTTTCACCGGACGAAATCAAGCAAATCCGTACCGATACCGGAATGACGCAGGTGCTGTTTGCGCAGTATATGGGCGTTTCCGTAAAAACCGTGGAGGCATGGGAAGCCGGTAGAAATCATCCGGTAGGAGCCGCTTGCCGCCTTCTTGCCATGACAAAAAATGATCCTGATTTCCCTGTGAAATCGGGTGTTGTGGTCGCAAGGGCAAGTAACTGAATCAGGAAAACCGGGAACGGTGGGGAGTATTTCTCCGCCGTTCTTTTTTATCGCCAAAAAACAGTTGATAACAAATTGATAACTCTTCGCCCGACCGCTGGATATTCACTCGAACCTGTGGTATCTTTGCAGTGGGCGAAAAAAACTTACGAAAGGAAGGATAACAATGGCAAAACGAAGACCGCAAGGTGACGGCATGGTGCGCAAGCGTTCGGACGGACGCTGGGAAGCGCGCATTGTGATCGGTCACAAAAACGACGGAACGCCGATGCACAAATCGGTGTTCGGCAAAACGCAGAAAGAAACGCTCGACAAATTGCACCGCGCAATTGAAACCTACCGCGATGTCGATCTCTGCGAGGACAGCCGCATGACGCTCGGCGAATGGCTTGACAAGTGGCTGGACGAATATATGATCTTCACTCTGCGGGAGAGCACCATGCAAAGCTACCGCATGATGGTAAACCACTATATCAAGCCATATCTCGGCAAAAAGCCGCTGACATCGCTGACAACGGCGGATATTCAGAAACTTTACAACAAGCTCAAAAAGGAGGGGCGCGTTCGCGAAGACCCAATCAAGGGCAAAACACTTGCCGACAGCATGGTTCGCGGCATTCATATGATGCTCCATGAAGCGCTCGATGCGGCGGTGAAGGAGCGGCTCATCGTGCGCAATCCCACGAACGGCACAACGGTGCCGAAGCCAAATTATCCCGACAAACAGGTGCTGGACGACGGTCAGCTTGAGAAATTTCTCGGCATGATCGAATCCTACCCCGATTGGCGGGATTTTTTCTACACGGAATGTATGACGGGACTGCGCCGCGGCGAGATCTGCGGGCTGAAATGGAGCGACATCGACTTTGAAAACCGTCGACTGCGGGTGGAACGGTCACTCTCCGCCGTCACAAACGGCAAAATACAGATCGGCGAAACCAAAACGGGCGCGGGCAAACGGACGATTGTCCTGCCGCCGACCCTTGCCGCACTGCTTGCCAAACGCAAGGAAAACGCGCTGAATGAGTGGGTGTTCTACAATCCGTGCAACCCCAACCTGCCGATGAATCCGGCAGCGGCATACCAAAAACTGCACACAATCCTTAAAAATGCGGAGCTGCCGCGAATCCGCTTTCATGACCTGCGCCACACCTTTGCCACCCACGCAACGAAAGGCGGAGTCGATCCGAAAACGCTTTCGGGCATTCTCGGACACACAAACGCGAGCTTCACTCTTGACACCTATACCCATGTGACGGGTGACATGCAGAAAAACGCCGCCGCGATTGTCGGTGGCATGGTAAAGAAACTGAAATTGGAGGATGTGTAAATGGCAAAGAAAAAGCAAGGCGACGGCAGTGTCTTTCAACGCAAGGACGGGCGGTGGGAAGGCAGAATTGTCGTCGGGTACAAGGAGAACGGCTATGCCCAAACGAAAAATGTGACGGCACACACCAAGACTGAGTGTCAGGAAAAACTGGCGAAACTGCGGGAGGAATGCGGCAGACGGAGCGAGAAAATCAAGCCGGATATGCCGTTCGGGGACTGGATTGCCTTCTGGTATCAGAATTATTCCGCGCCCAAGCTCCGCCCGACCACGCAGGCGTGCTATTCGGTAAGGATTTATACGCACATCATCCCGTCCGTCGGCAGCATTCCGCTGAACAAGCTGACGCAGAACGACCTGCAACAGTTTTACGCACGGCTCAAAAAGAGCGGACGGAAAAAGCATGTCGATAAATTCGGAGAAGGACTGTCCGACCGCATGGTGCGCTCCTGCCATACGACCTGCCGCACGGCGCTTGAAAAAGCGGTGACAGAAGGGCTGATTCGTATCAATCCTGCTATCGGGTGCAAGCTGCCGCCGAAAAAGGCAAAGGAAATGCAGGTGCTGACTCCGCCGGAAATCACGCGGTTTCTCATACAGGCAAGAGAGGAGGGATATTACGAGCTATTCCTCCTGGAGCTGACCACCGGCATGCGGCGGGGCGAAATCCTCGCGCTGAAATGGCGGGATCTGAATCTGAAAACGGGCGAGCTTCACATCTCGCGGCAGGTGCTGAAGGTCAACGGAAAGGTGCTGATCTCCACACCGAAAACAAAATCCTCCAACCGCATGATTCTGCTGCCGCCCGAAATGCTTGAACTGCTGGCAGAACTGAAAACGCGAACCGACAGCGAGTGGATTTTCCCGTCCCCGCTTGACCTCACGCAACCGCGACACCCTTCGGCGGTCTATCATCGGTTTCAGAAAATACTGACGCGGGCAAACTGCAAGCGGGTGCGGTTTCACGACCTACGCCATACCTTTGCCACCATGGCACTGGAAAACGGAATGGACATCAAAACGCTGTCCGCCATGATAGGACATGTCAGCGCGGAAACCACGCTCAATATCTATAGCCATATTACCGACACGATGCAGCAGCAGGCGGCGGCGAGAATTGACCGCGAGATTGCGGGGGCTGACACGCCCATTCCCGAGCCGACCGCAACGGACAAGGCAAGTGACAGTGAAGCAACCGATCAGCCGACAGAGCCGAAATTTGAGCCGTATAAGGGCAAGATACGCAAGCCCGGCACCGGTTGCGTGACGATGATAAACGACCACCTCTATGAAGGGCGGTTCTCACCGCGCGTGAACGGCAAACGAATCGCAAAGAACATCTACGCCACCACGCGGGAGGAGTGCGAGGAAAAGCTCAAGGTGCTGATTGCGGAGATGAAAAAGGAGATTGCGGAAATCAAGGCAAACGCAAAAAACGAGGGCTGACCATCGCGGTCAGCCCTTAAAAATTGCGGTGCAGTAGGCAAAGAAAAAGCTATTTGCGATAGCCGTTTTTCTGACACATTTCATTTATTGACTCTGCAAAAACTGGGCGAGAGTGCTTGTCCGGATTCTCGTTTGCGTTTTTCTTTTCGATGTAATAATCCTGCAAATTTCCCCATAACCCGTTCTTTTTCAGCCAGTCCGTTTTCTTATTTAGATCAGCAAAACCTTTGGCCTGATATTCCCAAGAATAATAATTGTTATCTTTGTTGAACCGAATATACTGTTGTCTGCCATCAGTGCAGTTATATACTATTGCAAAATCGCAACTATGGATAATACGAGAAGTAAAAGAGTTGACTTTCTTAATGGTAAGTACTCTTGTGGAGTCCTCGCAAGATTTATATCCATAGCGAGGTGCAACACGGTCGATAGCAGTACGTATTATTGTCCGTATTTCTTTAGGCTCAAAATCCTCATTATCGTCATTGACCTCGATATTGATATCAAAGTCAAAACCGATGTTAGATTTTGCATCGTAGGTTATCATGTTACGGCTTGAACTGCCGATCGGTGTGAAGCTAAAAGTGAAATTGTCACGCACCAAATCCTGTACCATGTAAAGAATTTGATATAGCTCATCTTTTATAGGCTGAGCTTGTTTTTGGGTTACATACCTAAAGTCATGCATTATGGTTTCTCCTTAAGATTATCTCCCTAACCGACCATCTAACCTGAGTTAAATCGTTATATTATACTACAATAATATCATTTGTCAAGGATTATTTCTGGGGGTTATCTTTTGCTAATTTTATCTGATATACTCTCAACCTAACAAAATTTGTATCGCAATAGGCAGAGAAAAAGGCTGGAACGGTATGAAAAATCCTCTGAAACGCTCGGTTTCAGAGGATTTTTGGTCGGAGTGGCGAGGCTCAAACTCGCGGCCTCCGCATCCCAAATGCGGCGCGCTATCAACTGCGCTACACCCCGATAGTTATTAAATTGTGGTCGTGTAAGTGGTCAAATCTGTGGTCAAAAGTTTTTTGCCGAAACACACGGCGACGGAAAAGCGAGAAAACACGAGAAAAACGGAGATTTTGCGAGCTTTCGGCGGTCGGCTCACGAGGCGGTCACACGCTCCCAAAGCAAGCGGGTAACCGTTACCCTACATCCCGATATTCGGTTTTGGGGTTAAATCCGTAGGCGTTCAAATCAAAGGGGCGCGGGACCCGGCGCTCCGGATCCGTTCGGCGAGGCGGCTGTCGCCGCCTCGTCTCAGTTGTTCCGGCTCAGAGCCTCCCGGCACGCCGCACACACATTTTTGCCCTCGTAGGCAATCAGATCTTCCGTACTGCCGCAGAAAATGCAGGAGGACTGATGCTTCTGCAGGATAATGCGCTCGCCG
>CAVGEP010000111.1:0-5736 GCA_963628105.1 Alistipes communis | reverse complement strand
GTTCTGTATTATCGGAAGTTCGGAGGATACCGCAATGGGAGTTCGTTATGACAAGCTGTTCCACATGATGATAGATCGTAGGCTGACAAATGCACAGTTGATGAAGATGTGCGGCTTCAGCGCAAATATCATCACAAGATTGAAGAAGAACGAATATATCTCAATGGAGAGCCTGGGAAAACTTTGCAAAGTGTTGGATTGCAAAGTGGATGACATACTTGTCTTTGAGGATGACGAAAGCTGAGAGGAGGCGAACGGTTTGAAATCGAATTTTGATTTCCTGAGCAAGGACTTCCCCGTATTAGCGAATTTCGGGAAGCTGGCTGAACAATACTGCTTCTCCGATGCCAATTCGTGCCTGATTAAACTGGGGATGATTGGCGAAACTATCGTCAATTTGATGTTCACTTATGATGGTGTGCAGTTCCCGTATGACAATACAGCTGTCACACGCATTGATACGCTCATGCGAGAGGGCTTGCTGAGTCGGGATATTTGCGACATCCTTCATGCACTTAGAAAAGCACGGAATAAGGCAAGCCACGAAAATTATGGCTCGGCAGACGAGGGAAAGACCCTTTTGCAAATGGCGCATAGCCTGTGCGAATGGTTCATGCAGACCTACGGGGACTGGAATTATCAGAATCAGGCGTTCGTTATGCCAGAAGAGACTTCGATTCCCGAATCCAAAGCAATTGATAAAGAACAGGAAAAGAAAATCGAAGATGACCTGACAAAGAAAGCAGAAGAAACCGCTGCTGCGGCTCCAAAGGTCTCTCAGGAAGAGCGCAAAAAGCAATCGGCATGGGCTGCCGGAAAACGGCAGAAATCTGAAGCGGAGACACGCTATCTTATCGACGAGCAGTTGCGAAAGGTTGGCTGGGAAGCGGATACGGAGCATCTTCGACATTCAAAAGGCACACGTCCGGAGAAAGGCAGAAATATGGCAATCGCCGAATGGCCTACCGATTCTCAGGTCGGCAATAAGGGCTATGCCGATTATGCCTTGTTCATCGGGACAAAGATGGTCGGCGTGATAGAGGCTAAGGCGATTCATAAAGATATTCCCTCTGTTATCGACTATCAGTGTAAGGATTATCCCCGGAACATTCGTGCCGAGGACAGCCAGTATCAGATAGGCACTTGGGGCGGATTCAAAGTGCCGTTTACATTTGCTACCAACGGAAGACCGTATCTGGAGCAGTACAAGACAAAATCCGGCATCTGGTTCCTTGATCTGCGTCAATCCTACAATTCTCCAAAAGCGCTTCATGGCTGGATAAGCCCCACGGGAATAGAAGAGCTTTTGGCACAAGACATCGACAGTAAGAATGCCAATCTGCAACAGATGCCTTTTGATTTTCTGACTGATAAAGATGGGCTGAATTTAAGACCATATCAACTGAATGCAATCAAAGCAGCCGAGAATGCTATTATCGAAGGCAAACAGACTGTTTTGCTTGCTATGGCTACAGGAACCGGAAAGACAAGAACGGTTCTCGGAATGATATATCGTTTTCTGAAAACGGAACGCTTCCGCAGAATACTGTTCTTGGTCGATAGAACATCTCTCGGAGAGCAGGCTCAGGATGTATTCAAGGAGGTAAAGCTCGAAGAACTCATGACCCTTGATGATATTTATAACATCAAGGAGCTTGAAGACAAGGTGATTGATAAGGAGACCCGTGTTCAGGTGGCAACGGTTCAAAGCATGGTAAAGCGCATCCTGTACAATGCAGAAGATACGATGCCGGCAGTCTCCGACTATGATCTGATTATCGTTGATGAAGCGCATCGTGGCTATATTCTCGACAAAGAGATGGGAGACGATGAGCTGCTTTATCGTGACCAAACAGACTATCAGAGCAAGTATCGCTCTGTTATTGAATATTTTGACGCTGTGAAGATTGCGTTGACCGCAACTCCGGCATTGCAGACCACCGAAATTTTTGGCGAGCCTGTGTTCAAGTATACCTACCGTGAAGCGGTTATCGAAGGCTACCTTGTAGACCATGATGCTCCTCACGAACTGAAAACGAAGCTCAGCAGCGAAGGAATCCACTACAAGAACGGCGATACCGTTACCATCTATGACCCAGTGACCGGCGAGATTACAAACAGTGAGCTGCTTGACGATGAATTGGACTTTGACATCGATTCCTTCAATCGGCAGGTAATCACGGAACAATTCAACCGCACGGTGCTGACAGAAATCGCCCGTGATATAGATCCTGAAGCTCCGAACGAGCAAGGCAAGACCCTTATCTATGCCGTCGATGACCAGCACGCTGATATGATCGTCTCCATCCTCAAGGAAATCTATTCCGAGACCGGCGTGGACAACGATGCAATTATGAAAATTACCGGAAGTGTTGGTGGGGGAAATAAAAAGAAAGTCCAGGAAGCGATTAAACGCTTTAAGAACGAAAGCTATCCCAGCATAGCCGTAACGGTCGATTTGCTTACAACGGGAATCGATGTGCCTGAGATTACGACGCTGGTCTTTATGCGTCGTGTGAAGTCTCGTATTCTCTTTGAACAGATGCTTGGTCGTGCAACACGACTTTGCCCGGATATTCATAAGACACACTTTGAAATTTACGATCCGGTCGGCGTTTATGATTCTCTCGAACCGGTCAATACTATGAAGCCGGTTGTTACTGACCCAAGCACATCGTTTGAACAGCTCATAGATGGTCTTGAAGTCCTCGATACTGAGGAACAGGTCAGAAATCAAATCAATCAAATCATTGCCAAGCTCCAGCGCAAAAAGCGGAGAATGAGCGATGAAATGATGTCGCACTTTACTGACCTGTCCGGAGGTCTTGATCCGACACAGTATATCCAGCAGCTTGAGAGCGAACCTACCGAAACTGCAAAAAACAGGATTCTTGCGAACAGACAGCTTTTCAAGATGTTGCAGGAGACAAAATCTAACGGCGGCAGACCGGTTGTGATTTCAGACAAAGAAGATGAACTGATTGGTCATACTCGCGGCTATGGAGACAAGGACAGACCGGAGGATTATCTTGATGCTTTCTCGGCGTATGTTAAGACGAACATGAACGAGATTGCTGCGCTGAACATCGTTTGTACCAGACCAAAAGACCTGACCCGTGAAGAGCTGAAGTCTTTGCGGCTGACGCTGGACAGACAAGGCTTTACCACGCAGCAGCTTAATACGGCAATTTCCCAGATGACAAATGAAGAAATTGCTGCGGATATTATCAGCTTGATTCGCCGCTATGCCATTGGCTCCGTGCTTATCAGTCATGAAGCCAGAATCCGCCGAGCAGTTGATAAGCTTGTAAAAGCCCATTCCTTCTCTAAGCAGGAATTGAACTGGATCAAGCGCATGGAAACCTACCTGATGAAAGAATCCGTCCTGAATATCAAGGTATTTGATGAGGATGTGCGATTCAAGGAACAGGGTGGTTTCAAGAAAATTGACAAGGTGTTCCAGAATAAGCTTGAGAGCATTGTTTTGGAACTGAACACATATCTCTATGATGACGGAGGCAATGTTGCATGAACACACAGGAAATAGTATCGAAGCTCTGGAATCTCTGCAATGTACTGAGAGATGACGGCATCACTTATCACCAGTATGTCACCGAGCTTACCTATATTCTCTTTCTGAAAATGGCAAAGGAAACCGATACGGAGGGCAAATTTGCCGCTGGTGTCACTCTTGTTGAGGGAAATAATCTGACACCGGAAGAGGAAAACCAAAACAGCGAAAAGAAGATTGTTCAAGCTTACAGCTGGGATAATCTGGTCAGCAAATCCGGCATTGAACTTCACAGCTACTATAAAACGGTGCTGCGTCTGTTCGGAACCTACTGCACAGGGCGTGTCCGTGAAATCTATCAGGGCGCAGCCACCAATATCGACGAGCCGAAGAACCTTGAAAAGATCATCACGACGATTGACGGTCTCGACTGGTATTCAGCCCGTGAAGAAGGGCTTGGCAATCTTTATGAAGGTCTGCTGGAAAAGAACGCAAATGAGAAAAAATCCGGTGCTGGACAGTATTTTACGCCCCGTGTGCTGATTGATGTTATGACCCGACTGATGAAACCACAGCCGGGTGAGCTCTGCAACGACCCCGCCTGCGGCACTTTCGGATTTATGATTGCTGCCAGCCAATATGTCAGAGAGCAGACAGATGATTTCTTTACGCTGGATGCTGACACAGCTCGCTTTGAGAAGGAGAAAGCCTTCACCGGCTGCGAGCTTGTTCACGACACCCATCGTTTAGCACTGATGAACGCCATGCTCCATGACATTGACGGACAGATCATCTTGGGCGATACGCTTTCCAATGTTGGTAAAACGATGAAGGGCTATAGCCTCGTATTAACCAACCCTCCATTTGGAACCAAGAAAGGCGGAGAGCGTGCGACCCGTGATGACTTTACTTTCCCGACGAGCAATAAGCAGCTCAATTTTCTTCAGCACATTTATCGCAGTCTGAAGACCGATGGTAAATCCCGTGCCGCTGTTGTCCTTCCGGACAATGTGCTTTTTGCTGACGGAGACGGAGAGCGTATCCGCAAAGACTTGATGGATAAATGCAATCTCCACACCATTCTTCGCTTGCCTACTGGCATTTTCTATGCGCAAGGCGTAAAAACAAACGTGCTGTTCTTTACCAGAGGAAAGACCGACAAGAATAACACAAAGGAAGTCTGGATTTACGACCTGCGTTCCGATATGCCGTCCTTCGGTAAGACAAGTCCGCTGAAGAAGGAGCATTTTGATGAGTTTGTTGAATGCTATGCTGATGGTGACTTGAGCAAGCGTAAGGAAACCTACAGCGAAGAGAACCCCAACGGCAGATGGCGCAAATTCACGATTGATGAAATCATGGCTCGTGATAAGACCAGCCTTGATATTACCTGGATGAAGAACGGCAGCGGAACGGATGATCGTACTCTTGCCGAGCTGCTCTATGAAATCAAAGAAAAGTCATCCAACATTGCGGACGCTGTTTCGGAACTGGAGAAGATAATCGGCGAGGTGGAAGAATAATGGATACCAAAGCATTGCGTCAAAAGATTCTTGACCTTGCCATCCGTGGTCAACTTGTTCCTCAAGACCCGAACGACGAGCCTGCTTCCGTCCTGCTGGAGCGTATCCGTGTAGAAAAGCAGCAGATGGTCAAGGACGGAAAACTTAAAGCAAAGGACATTAAGAATGATACCGTTATTTTCGTCGGTGAGGATAATTTGCATTATGAGAAGTTCGCCGACGGTAGCGTAAAATGCATCGAGGATGAGATCCCGTTTGAGTTGCCGGAGGGGTGGGCGTGGGCAAGACTTAACCAGATTTACAACTTTATTGATTACCGCGGAGCAACCCCAAATAAGATAAAAGATGGTATACCACTAATCACTGCAAAAAATGTAAAGTCAGGATATATTGACTATTCTATCGATGAGTACATTAGTGAAGAAGAATATCAAGATCGCCAGCAAAGAGGGGTATCCCATTTGGGTGATATCCTGTTCACTACGGAGGCTCCTTTAGGTAATGCTGCAATTGCAGACATAGAGAAGTTTAGTGCTGGTCAACGGCTCATAACATTTCAGAATTACGGAAGTTCAATTCTAAACAACAAAGCGTTTCTGTGCTTTATTCTGTCGGACTTTTTCCAAGAACAACTTCAGACAAGAAAGACAGGTAGTACAGTGGCTGGCATTAAGGCTGCAATATTGAAGACCCTATTTATTC
>CAVGEP010000110.1:0-5758 GCA_963628105.1 Alistipes communis | reverse complement strand
ACCGGTTGTGGTATCTATTGCTGCGCTTACAACATTTGACGGACGTTTGGAATATGTTCCGCCCTTAGCATTGTCAATCTGTCCCATTATCTTGCCCCAAAGTGTGGCAGCGGCAGGAGACATCGACGAGAGCTTGATGTTAACATCATTTCCTATCCAAAGCGCAGCTGAGTAATTAGCGGTGAAACCGTCAAACCAAATGTCGTAGCTGTCGGAAGTGGTACCTGTCTTGCCGCCGACATTCTCGCCGGAAACCTTTGCATAGAAGCCGATTCCCTGAGAAACAACGCTCTGAAGAACGTCCCGCATGATCCATGCAACACCTTTATCGAGAACCTTGGTCTCGGTTACACTTGGCTCAAGCAAAACGTCGCCGGTCTTTGTGGTAACCTTTGTGTAGCAGCTGTAACTCTTATGCTGCCCGCCATTTACAAAGGTGGTATATGCACTGGCCATTTCGAGAGTAGAGACTCCGTTTGTAAGGCCGCCCATGCCAAGCGCCGCTAGGTTGAGATCGTTGGTACCGCCATCGCGGACAAGGCTCGTTAGACCGAATTTTTCGGCAATCTCGTAGGAATAATCCACGCCTACCTGTGCGAGAATCTTCACCGCGCAGACATTTACGGACTGCTGAAGCGCAGTTCGGAAGGTGTAGGCACCCCGATAGGAGTTATATGAGTTCTTCGGCCAAACTCTGCCGTTTATCTTTGTGGGCTCATCTACAACGATGGAACCTGCCGTAATGTAATCTCCCCAGAGCTTTGTGCCCTGTTTGTCATATCCCGTGCTGACAAGAGGGAAGGTTTCGCCCTTTTCCGCACATTCAAAGCTCTTTTGCAGAGCCGCCGCGTATACCGCTATAGGCTTTATGGATGAGCCTGGCTGCCGGGTTGCGGTTGCACGATTGTAGAGCATACGGCCGGTGAGCTTCCTGCCGCCGATCATCGCCTTGATAGCGCCGGTCTTGTTATCAATTATAGTCATAGCCGATTGAGGCTGAATTACCTTCTGCTTGAGACTATAATCTACAGTAGAGAGCTTCTTGCCGTCCTTGACGAAGAAATCAGGGTAGTCCTCAAAGAACTTCGCACTTACAACAAGATTTCCGGCAGAATCCTTGCTCTTGTACTCCTGCGGGATGTTGACATATCCTCCCGGGATAGAGTAAAATTTATTATTTTCTATGGTATACATGCTCCGAAACTCCACGCTGTAGTCGGTGGTGCCCTGAACCGTTGTATCGTAAATTGCAAGTCGCTTGCCGGCATAAATGGTGAGGGAGCCGTCGTCGTTCCACTTGTATTCGCCGGATTTTAGCTTGAAAGAACCGTCGCTCTCGATGTAATTCGAGTATTTATAAAGCATTACACTTCCGCCGGTCTTGTTCAAAATATTACCGCTGCTGTCGGTGCTATATCCCATAGGCTGAGGGAAGTTGGAATCTTTTTTGTATTCATTTTCGATCACCTCTTGAGCCTGGGAGTCCATGGTGGTATAAATCTGAATACCGCCATTATATACTATGTTCGAGGCCTTCGCATAATCATATCCGTACTCTTCCTGCAAATCACTGATGACCTGAGTGATCACATAGTCAGCAAAGTAGTTGGAAACCTCATTGAGAGCGTCGATGTTGGGATTTACCATATCCTTTATCTCAACGGCGCTTGCTTCTTCGTACTCCTCGTCGGAGATGTATCCTTGCTGGTGCATGAGGGCAAGGCATGTTTTGATACGGCCCTTAGCAGCGTCATTCCAGACATAAGCGTAGTCACCGCTTTTTTTGATGAGGTTCTGGGTGTCCTCGGTGATTTCGTCAGCGGAAACCTGAATTACCAGCCTGTAAGTGGTAGGAGCCTGGGGCATAGCCGCCAGTGCCGCCGCCTCTGCAATGGTTACATCTTCGATGTCCTTTGAAAAATACGCCTGGGCGGCGGTTTGCACACCGTATCCACTGCCAAAGTTAACCGTATTCAAATAGGCTTCGAGTATTTCGTTCTTTGTCAGTTTATTCTCAAGGATTACGGCATAGTAGGCCTCTGTGATTTTTCGGCTGAGGGTTCTTTCCTCCATTTCGTCCGTAAGGTAAAGATTTCGGGCAAGCTGCTGTGTTATCGTACTCGTACCGCTGACATGCCCGCCGCTAAAGAGTGCGTCCTTGATGGCACCGAAAATTCTGATTACGTTGAAGCCGTGGTGTTTCTCAAAGGTCTTGTCTTCGAGAGCAATAAAAGCATATTTTACGTGATCCGGAATTTGGTCTATGCTTACGATGGTCCTGTTTTCGTCGCCGAAAACATTATCTATTATCTGACCACTATCGTCATACAAGACCGAGCTCTGAGAGAGGAGACTGTAGATATTATTCGTCTCTATCTTAGGAGCCTTTGCAATGATGATTGTGGCATATGCCGTTATGATCAGCGCAATCAGCAAAAATATGCAGGTCAAAAATTTCAAAAATTGCTTCTTGTTAAATTTATATTTTTTCTGCCTATTGCCGGAGGATGCTCTGTGCCCCGAAGTCGAAGCTTCTGCAGCCTCAAGCTCAAGCCTCCTGTCGCGCCTTGACTTGTGCGTAGTTTCGCTCAATCAAATCACCCGCTTTCTGAAATAAAAGTTATAATCTCATCCAAATATATTAATATATACTCAATCATTATACCACAGAGGGCGATTAAAAACAAATATTTTCAGCATTTGCCATCGAAAAGGCCCTTGAGAAATTACAAAAGTTGGTATATAATCATATAAAGGGAAATCAAAGATAACATTCGGACTCTCGCAAGACGCGGGGGAAAAATGAGAAGAAAATGTTTTGCAGCGCTCATAGTTCTTATAGCGCTTCTTATAGCTGTCGATGCGGCCGGGCTTCCGTTAAAAGCGGCCCGGATTCCATCCATCGCCGGCGAAACTCTTTGCAGCGGAAAGGTAATAAGGGTCGAGGCAGACGAAGATAAAACACGGCTGCGAATTAGGCTCATAACTTGCAACGGCAAACCGGTCACATTCAGCGAGGATGTGCTTGCATCATTCTATGGAGATGGAAATGCGCGAGACTTTCTCCGCAGAACAATCAGCTTCAAAGCTGTGCTAAAGGATGCGGCGGAGCCTGGCAATCCTCATTGCTTCAATTATCGCAAATATCTGAAAAGCAGCGGAATCGGCAAGGTTACTACAATGAAAAGCTACAGCTTCGAAGAAGCACCGCTCTCTATAATGGATATTTACGAAAAAAAGATCTATCAGGCAAGGAATAATTTTTTGGATGGGGTTTCCGAGGATACCCGGGGCATGATAAGCGGCGTGCTTTTTGGGGATACAAGTTACATCGAGGAAGATATTTATGAGGAATTTCGCAGCAACGGGACGGCTCATATTCTGGCAGTAAGCGGTCTGCACATAGGGATTATGTACGGGATTTATAAGAAAATTGTAGGCCGGCGCAGGAGCCTGCTTGCGTTGATGCTGCTCTTTTCTTTGCTCTTTCTATATGGCTCGCTTGCGATGTGGAGCCCATCCTCGTGCAGGGCAATTTTGATGATAATAATAAGCGTGCTTGGAACTTACATGGATCAGAGAAATGATATGCTTACATCCATGAGCGTGGCGGCATTTATACTCATAGCCCACAATCCTTATGTCATATTCGGGACGAGTTTTCAGATGTCTTTCATAGCAATCACATCGATTGTATTCCTAAGGCCCGTCATACCGCAGATCATTCCGGAGAGCCTTTCTACAGCATTTGCTGTAAATATAGGAATACTGGTCTATCAAATGTATAATTTCAATTACATATCTTGCGTCAGCCTGCTCGCAAACATTCCGATTATATATATGACGGGATATTTTGTGCCTGCGGCTCTACTTGGATTTTGCGCCTTTAGCCTCGGATTTGGCTGGGAAATCATCAGGCCTGCGGTCGAGGGATTCGCATTGATGCTGGAAAAAACAAATCACATAATGAACTTCGGCGGCCATTCGGGAGGAGATGTGAGCTCCATGCCTTTTTTTGCCGTCCTGTTTCTTATTTGCGGAATATTCTTTATTGCATCGGAGAGCTTCTACATAATGCGAAACAGAAAGCAGATAAAAAAAATTATTTGCGCATTTATGATAATTTTTGCGGCATCTTGCGTGGGCGAGGTGCTTACATATTCGCCGATTACGCACGACGATGTGATATTCGTGGATGTGGGCCAGGGGGACTGTATGCACATAAAAGCCGGCGGGAAAAACATTCTGATAGACGGCGGCGGTAGCGCTGACTATAACGTAGGAAAGAATAAGCTCAAACCTTATCTTCTCAAGAACGGCGTTGCGAGCCTTGATGTTGCGATTGCCACACACAGGCATACCGACCATTACAAGGGACTCACGGAGCTTCGGGAGAGCCTAAACGAGTTTGAGATATATTCTGAATTGACGGCAGGCAAGAAAATCACTCTCTCAGATGAGGTTTATGTGGAGACACTTTGGCCTCTTTCGCTTGCGGAGGGGGAGTTTGCGGAGGAAAACAAGGATTGCTCTGTATTTATGGTACATTTCGAAGGATGGAGGGTGCTGGTTACGGGAGACCTAGACAGTGAGGGCGAGGCTGAGATGCTCAGGCACTACGCAGAAAGCGCCGCTCTTGAAGCTGATATTCTGAAGGTGGGGCATCACGGCAGCAAAACAAGTACCTCGGCGGAATTCTTGCAGGCAGTGGCTCCGAAGGTCGCGGTGATACAGGTGGGGCAAAACAATTATGGGCATCCTACGGCGGAAACTCTGGAAAGATTACAGAGTTTTGGCTGCCTGACATTGCGAAACGATATGCACGGAGCGGTAGGCATTCGCTTCTGCGGAGACGAACTCAGCATACATACAAATTTAAAGGCAGATTTTTGAAACTCCGTATAAATACCCTAAAAAGACACTTAAAAAACACGGACATAGCGCTTGCAAAAATATTGAAATTTGAAAAAAATAAAGGTATAATATTTCTATTAGAATTTTTACGGCTCATACCCAAGGAAAGAGTAATTATGGCAAACAAAATTGCAAAACCCGAACATGCATACAAAAGCTTCGGGCAGGATTTGAAAACAAATAATTTCGAGCCGGTTCTTTTTTTATACGGAATCGAGCAATATCTGGTGGAATGGGCGGCAGCTTCACTGAAAAAAAAATATGTAAACCCCGCGGCCCTGTCCTTTGATTTTACCAAAATAGACGACGAAAATACGAGGATAGACGAGATAATCGCATCTTGTGAGACATTTCCGATGTTTTCGGAAAAGAGAATTGTATGGGTAAAAAATCACGTCTTGCTGAGGTCTCAGAATCCGAAGGGCTTCTCCGAGCAGGACAAGAAAGCACTGCTTGATTATGTCGAAAATCCGTCGGAAGAGACAATGCTCATAATCTCCACGGATGCGGATGGGCAAAAGAACGACTTTTTCAAAGAGCTAAAGAAAAAATCCAAAGCCTATGACTTTGACAGGCTCGATCGAGTTCAGATATCCGCATTTGCAGAAAAGCGTTTCCGAGCCTGCGGCCTTGGCATAAAAAGAGAAGTCCTGCGATATCTGATAGATGAGACGGGATATTTCAACAAAGAAAGCGAATATAGGATTTTCAATCTTGAAAATGACATAAAGAAGATCGTCGCCCACTGCGACGGAGCCGAGGTAAAGCCAGAGGACATTTCTACCGCACTTAACGGCGATATGGACACATACATATTCAACTTCCTCGACGCGGCGGCAAACAA
>CAVGEP010000109.1:0-5763 GCA_963628105.1 Alistipes communis | reverse complement strand
CAGACGGGCGAATTTGGGTGGTGAATACAGATAAGCCGTTCTACTTCAAGGATGGCCGTGTTCTGTGGATTCATGCAATAGATGCCAGCTTTAATTCTACTTTTCTACTCTACAGTTTGAAAGACAGAATTATGACCGACTATAGCAGTATTGCATCTGGAACTACATTTGCAGAGCTAAAGATTTTTTCCCTCAAAAAATGTAAGGTCTTTGCTGCTCCCTTAACCCTTCAAAACGAATTTGCGGCCTTCGTCAAACAGACCGACAAATCGAAATATCATGGTGAATTTACCTACGGAACGGAGGTGGCAGCATGAGAATCGAACTCAAACAAGTGCTTTATCCTCAACCAAAGTCAAAAATCAAGGCAAGTGATGGCAAGTCAGAGGGAAAATACAAATTTTTCACATCAAGCCCTATGCAAACGAGGTTTATTGATGAAGCAAATTATGACAAACCATCTCTGATTTTTGGAACAGGTGGTAATGCGAGTGTCCATTTTTGCGATGAGCCATTTTCGACATCTACCGATTGCTTGGTTATGTATGGAAGAAACAAAATCGAGCTCGAATCCATATATAACTACCTTAAAGGCAATCTCAGCCTTTTAGAACACGGATTTAAAGGCGCGGGATTAAAGCACATTTCCAAGGATTACATACTTGCAATTGAGATTGAACTACCAAGCGAGGCAGTGCAACATGAATTTCTGCAGAAGAACCGGATTGTTGATGAAATAATCGAAGCAAAACGAACGCAGTTGCTTTTAAGTGAAGACCTCGTCAAGTCCCGATTTATCGAGATGTTTGGCGATCCTGTAACCAATCCGTTGCGTTGGGCGATGCTCCCCTTGGAGAAATGTTTAACTGTCCTGGGCGGATATGCGTTCAAAAGCGAGGAATTTAAGACATCCGGTGTACCTGTGTTGAGAATCGGTAACATAAACACAGGTGCCTTCACTCCAACCAATATGGTATATTGGTCAAAAGATGACTGCCTCACAAGGTATCAGGTACTACCGGGTGATTTGGTGATCTCGTTAACAGGCACAGTTGGTAAAGATGACTACGGTAATGTGTGCATTCTTGGAGATGCGTACCCCATGTACTACCTTAATCAACGAAATGCCAAGTTAATTTTAGATGATGAGTTGAATAAGCATTATCTATCTGAACTACTCAAGTTTTCGCAGATCAAAAAGAAGCTTACAGGTATTAGCCGTGGAGTCCGACAAGCCAATATTTCAAACAGAGATATATTAAATCTCGTTGTGCCTATCCCCCCGATTGAGATTCAGGTACAATTCGCAGCCTTCGTCGAACAGGTCGACAAATCGAAATTTTACATCGTACAAATGCAGATATTACTGCGATTACTCATTCGAGCGATACAGCAAAAACAACAGAGGTGCTACTATGACGAATTTTGACTTCTTATTGGAAGAAAAAAAGTTTAGCGGTTTTGCAAATACTGCTATAACCGCGGAAAAGTTATACCAAATTGACCTACCGTCTTGCTTGTTTAATGTTAGACGGGCTTTGGAGTTTGCTGTCAAATGGATGTATTCCGTTGACGGTTCTCTCACTATGCCATATCAGGATCAGTTGGTCAGTTTGATCAATACCGAAGAATTCAGAGATATCATTGACGATAACCTCTATAGACGAATCAACTTTATTCGCATGTTGGGCAATAACTCTGCTCATAGCACCAAGCAGATTACGCCCGAGCAGGCACAACTTGCGCTCGAAAATCTTTTCTACTTCCTTGACTTTGTGGCATACTGCTATGCTGATAAGTACAACCAACATATATACGACAAGACACTTTTGACACAATCTCAAGAGCCTGTGAAAGAAGAATCCGAGGTTAATGTTGACCTTGAAACTCTCATGAGAGAAAATGCGGCCCTCAAGGCAGAATTGACCCAAAAGCGCCAGGAGCAGCAACAGACTTATTCGCCCAAGCCCCTCGACCTATCCGAATATAAGACGAGAAAGATTTATATTGACACTATGCTCCAGGATGCAGGTTGGGTTGAGGGCAAGGATTGGTTTAACGAATACCCGTTGCCCGGAATGCCGAACCATTCCGAGATTGGCTACGCTGATTATGTTCTTTTCGATGATACGCACCGCCCTCTCGCTGTTATTGAAGCTAAAAGAGCATGTAAAGATGTAGCTGTAGGTCGTCAGCAAGCGAAGCTTTATGCAGACCTACTCGAAAAGAAATTCGGCAGGCGCCCCATTATATTCCTTACTAATGGCTTTGATACTCGTATATGGAATGACAAGTATTATCCGGAACATCGTGTAAGTGGATTCTACTCCAAGAGGGATTTGGAGAAAGAGTTCAATAAACTCACGATGAGAACTTCTCTCGCCCATGTTCAGGTGAGTGATGCGATATCAGGAAGATACTATCAAAAAGAAGCCATCAAGGCGGTCTGCAGAGCGTTTGATGAGCAGAACAGAAGAAAAGCCCTCCTTGTCATGGCAACGGGATCGGGTAAAACAAGAACCGTCATCTCTATTGTGGATGTCCTTCTCCGCCACGGTTGGGTGAAGAATGTACTGTTCCTTGCTGACCGGAACAGCCTTGTCACGCAGGCAAAACGCGCTTTTGTAAACCTTCTTCCAAACTTGACAGTGACCAACTTGTGTGAGGAAAAAGATAAGCTCACAGCAAGAGGTGTATTCTCAACCTATCAGACAATGATGAATTGCATTGATGACGCCAAGGATGAGAATGGCGGTAAATTGTTCACGGTCGGTCACTTCGACCTCATCATTTGCGATGAAGCGCATCGCAGTATTTATAACAAATACAAGGACATTTTCAACTATTTTGATGCGCACCTGGTAGGTCTTACGGCAACACCAAGAGATGAAATTGACAAGAATACATACGGAATCTTTGAACTTGAAAACGGTGTTCCTACATACGGCTATGAACTTGCACAAGCTGTTCAGGACGGATATCTTGTTGACTTCGTAAGTATCGAAACAAAACTCAAGTTCATCGAAGAAGGCATCGCATATGATGATCTTTCCGACGAGGATAAGGAAGAATACGAAGCATTATTTGCAAACGAGGATGACGAGCTGCCCGAAAGGATTAATAGTTCCGCACTTAATGAGTGGATATTTAACGAAGACACGATCCGCCAAGTGCTTAATACTCTGATGACTGAAGGGATCAAGATTGATTACGGCAGCAAGATTGGCAAATCAATTATTTTCGCAAAAAACCACAGACACGCGGAGAAAATAAAAGAAATATTCGACAAAGAATATCCGAGCTACCACGGATACTGTCGCGTTATAGATAATTACACGAATTATGCGCAGAGTTTGATTGATGAGTTTTCTGTGCCCGAAAAAATGCCGCAAATCGTTGTGTCGGTTGATATGATGGATACAGGTATAGATGTCCCCGAAGTTGTCAACCTTGTGTTTTTCAAAAAGGTACTTTCTAAATCAAAGTTTTGGCAGATGATTGGACGCGGGACGAGATTGTGCCCAGCCCTCATAGACGGTCAGGACAAGAGTGTTTTCTATATATTTGACTTCTGCGGAAATTTCGCCTTCTTCCGAATGAATAAAAAAGGTAAAGAAGGGTTCTCAACTCAGTCTGTCCAGGAGAGAATATTTAATCTGAAGACAGAACTGGTATTCCGCCTGCAGGGTCTTGAATATCAAACAGAGGAATTGATTGCTTTTCGCTCGGCTCTGATTGATGATCTTGTCGCAAAGATTGGCGAACTCAATAGAGATAATTTTGCGGTTCGTCAGCATTTGAGATATGTCGACCAATACTCGAAGCGAGAGGGCTATGAAGCACTTACCTACGAAAATACGCTTCAAATTGCCGAAGAAATAGCTCCACTTATACTGCCATATGAAGATGACGCCAGTGCAGTTCGTTTTGATGCATTGATGTATGGCCTCGAACTTGCATATATCCTTGGGAAAACCTATTCCAAGGCAAGAAATGACCTTGTAAAGATGGTATATGCTGTTTCAAAAGTTGCTACTATTCCTGCTGTAAGCGCTAAAAGCGAACTGATCAGCAAAATTCTCAACACCGATTATGTGGATAACGCAGGTATTAACGAGTTCGAGCATATCCGAACGGAACTGCGCGATATCATGAAGTATATTCCGAGAGGTGAAAGGCCGATATATCAAACAGATTTCACCGACGATGTGATTTCTGTAGAAAGGCATGAATCGGAACTTGACAGTGATGAACTGCAGAATTACAGAAATAAGGTGAATTATTATATTCGTCAGCATATTGATAACGGAGTAATAGCCAAGTTGCACACCAATAAGCCACTTACCTCTGACGATATAAAAGCCCTTGAAGGAATTCTGTGGTCAGAGCTTGGTACGAAAGAAGAATACGAAAAGGAATATCAAGATAAGCCTCTCGGCGTTCTTGTAAGAGAAATTGTTGGTCTTGACATGAACTCCGCAAAAGAAGCATTTGCAAAATATCTTAATGAAGTCAACCTTGATGACAGGCAGATATATTTTGTGAATCAAATAATTAACTACATCGTTAAAAACGGAATGCTTGCCGATTTTAAAGTCTTGCAGGAAACTCCTTTCACCGATCAAGGAGAAGTTAGTGATGTTTTCGAAGATGCAGTTATGTGGCTTGATATTATGAAAATAATCAAGAGCATAAATGCGAATGCTTATGCGGCATAAGGATTTTGATTTATCACTCATACACAGCCATTTACTTAAGGAGGTGGAAAAATGGATAACGATGCAAAATTAAGACCATTATACCTCGCTAAAATTCTCTACGAAATGACGGACGAGGATCATTATCTCACCACAGCACAATTAATCCAACTTCTCGAAGAAAAGTACGGCATCAAAGCCCATCGTCAAACAATTAAGGCCGAGGTGGAATTACTAAAGCAGTTTGGATTAGAAATCGAAGAAGTGAAATCAACACAGAATAGATACAATCTGTACGGAAGAACCTTCGACATTCCCGAGTTAAAGCTCCTCATCGATGCCGTTGAATCGTCAAAATTTATATCTGCCTCCAAAAGCTTAGAACTTGTCAAGAAGTTAAGTTCGCTTACAAGCAATCAGATTGCTGCTACCTTGACAAGAAATGTTAGTTGTGAAGGACGAATCAAATCGGGAAATGAGAAAATCTACCTCATCATTGATACGATCAACGAAGCCATAAACAGCAACAGACAAATTTCCTTTCAGTATTTTCAGTACAATGTTCGGAAAGAGCAGCAGTTAAAGCACAACGGCGAACCGTATGTTATTACTCCGCTTCATCTTGTATGGAACGGCGATTACTACTATATGATTGGTGTTTATGCTTACAAGCAACGGATCGGAAATTTTCGTGTAGACCGTATAGCAAAACGGCCGAAGATTCTGGATGCAGAAGGAACTCCTGCTCCGGAAGGCTTCAATATCGATGAATACATCAATACGACCTTTAAGATGTTTAACAGTGAACATGCCGAGGTTGAACTCGTTTGTGATAATGAGGTTATGGATTCGATTATTGATAAATTCGGTGCGGAAGTTACCACATACGCTAACGATATGACATCCTTCCGCGCAGTTGTAAATGTTGCGGTCAATCATGTTTTCTTAAGTTGGGTATTTGGATTTGGCGGAAAAGTTAAAATCAAATCGCCTGAAACCGTAAGGGAAAAATACTCGGCAATGGTCAGAAATGCATTCGAGGAAATAACGAATGCTGAATAATAAA
>CAVGEP010000108.1:2021-5841 GCA_963628105.1 Alistipes communis | reverse complement strand
AACTGGGTGTTTCAGCAGATTTGTTGTCGAATGCCTTGATGACCATACGGCTTCCGACTGTGGTCACTGCGCAAACTGTCTTGGAAAAGAAATACTGCCTTCAAAGCCTTCTGCAACTGCAATACATACGGCTGAAGAGTATGTAAATGGTCTGCTGTTGAATATTGAGCCGAGGAAAATGTGGGTTTTCTCGGATTATACGAACAATCAAAAGATTCCCTCGCCCAATAAGGTCGGATTATGCTTGGCAAAATACGGCGATCCGGGATATGGAGCGCTCGTAAAAAGGGACAAATACAGTAGCAATAATCGTTTTTGTGATGAGCTTGTGGGGAAAAGCGTGCAGGTATTGCGCCCGTTTATAAAAGAACACGGGATCGCCTTTATAACCTGTGTGCCTTCCCTTCGCAGTGAAATTGTAATCGATTTTTCAAAAAGACTTGCGGACTCTCTTGGCATCACCTTTGTGGAACTATTGAACAAGAACAATACAAGGCAGCAAAAAGAAATGCAAAACAGTGCACATCAATGCGGGAATGCTGTAAAATCTTATAGTTTGATTGAGGGTGTTTCTGTTCCGGAGAAAATACTGCTTGTGGATGATGTCGTTGATTCCAGATGGACACTTACTGCTTGCGGAAATTGTTTAAGCAAAGGTGGGTGCAGTGAGGTTTACCCGTTTGCATTGGCTGACAGCAGTCAGAAGGAGGAATAAAAATGAATACAAACGCAAATGCAATTTTCACGCTGTGCAGTCATCTGTGCATCGGGGATAATGTTGTGCCGCTTGAGCCCAGAGAATGGGGAGAGTTTGCGAAAAAACTTATGAATGCAGGTCTTCAGCCGGAAGATGTATTTCAACTTTCCAGGACCGATTTAAAGGGAAAACTTTTGCTTTCAGATGATTATGCGGACAGAATACTCAGATTGGTTGACAGAAACGCAAGTCTTTTCTTTGAACTGAGCCAGCTTGAAACCATCGGTATTTCGGCAATAACCAGAGCAGACAAAGAATATCCTTCAAAATTAAAATCTGTGCTTGGCAACAATTGTCCTCCGATTTTTTATGTAGCTGGCGATCTGTCGCTGCTGAATTATAAATTTGTTGGCTATGTCGGTTCCAGAACGGTTTCGGATGACGACATAGCATTTACCAAAGAAATGGTTTCTAAGACAGTGGGATGGGGCTTCGGCGTAGTGTCAGGCGGCGCAAAAGGAATTGATACCGCTTCGGAAGAAAGAGCACTTGAACTCGGGGTACCTATCGTTGAATATCTTTCGGATTCTATGTTGAAAAAAACAAGAAAAAGCTCTGTCATAAAATCGATTGGGAATAGGAAGATGCTTTTGCTGTCCGTTGTAAAGCCTGATGCAGGATTCAATGTGGGCGTAGCCATGATGCGGAACAGATATATTTATGCGCAGTCTTCAGGTACGGTCGTCGTGAGATCTGAGTATAACAAAGGTGGAACATGGGCGGGCGCAATTGAAAATCTGAAGTACCGGTGGTGCAAAGAATTTTGTTGGAACAAAAAGACATATCAAGGGAATAAAGCACTGATCGAAAGAGGCGCCATTCCGGTTGATGGTGATTGGAACGGAGACGTTGATAAAGCTGAGTATCCCGATACAATAAATGCTGGGATTCAATTGTCATTGTTTGATCAATAATATCTGACTGCTAACCATTCTTACAAAGAAACTTGTGTCGGTATGGCGGCGAATATGATTGGTGTGAAAAAACGCATCATCGCGTTTCTCGATGAGAGCGGACGAGCTACGGTATACACCGTGATGCTCAATCCCGAAATCATCAAAAAGGATGATGCGTATGATACCGAGGAAGGTTGTCTGTCGCTTCTCGGAGGTTCCCGCAGGTGCAAACGGTATAAAACCATCAAGGTGCAGTACCAAACCGTGGAGATGCAGACAAGGGTGAAAACCTATACCGGCTGGACGGCGCAGATCATTCAGCACGAGGTGGATCATTGTAACGGGGTTTTGATATAGTCTGCAAGACGATTGAAACTTAATTGATAACGTCATCCACCCGAAAGAGCTGACGATTCAGGGCGTGGCGCTGAAGGTTATCAAAGATATTATCTGATGCGCAAAGGAGGCATTTATGAAACAATCAGAATACCCACCGGCAGAGCTGAGATACGGAGAAAACCTTGTGGCAATTGAATATTTTAATTTCCATAAGGATGATGCCGATGAAGGAAATCCGTACAACACCACATTTGGAATGAAAGTAATCTCCGGAGCATTTCAGGGCTATGCATCGTGCGAATATGACATAAAGGATTTTCAAATTTTCGCAGATCAGCTTTGTGAGCTCTATGCTTTTCAGCGCGATCGTGTTGTGCTGTCTGAAATATGTTATGGCAGCAATGTTACGTTGTCTATGGATAGGACAGGTCATGTAAAAGTAGAGGGGTTAATTTTTGATAACGCGATGGAGCAGTCCTTGACTTTCGCTTTTGAAGCCGACCAAAGCGCATTGCCTCCGTTTATCAGTGGCTTGAAGCAGATGATCTCATAACGGTTTATGCACAACATTGAAGCGAAAACTATCCTGTCCGCGAAAAACGGCATGAACCTCTATCGCGGATGCACGCACGGGTGCATTTACTGCGACAGCCGCTCGAACTGCTACGGAATGGATCACGAATTTGAGGATGTTGCGGTCAAAAGCAACGCGATTGAACTACTGGATGACGCGCTCCGCCGCAAGCGTAAGCCATGCATGATCGGCACGGGCTCAATGTACGATCCGTATATGCACTGCGAGAAAAAATTACTACTGACCCGCCGTGCGCTGGAAGTCATCGATAAGTACAACTACGGCGTGACGGTCATCACGAAATCTGACCGCATTTTGCGGGACATCGATCTTTACGAGCAGATCAACCGACATTCCAAGGCGGTTGTGCAGATGACATTGACTACGGCGGACGAGAACCTTTGCCGTATCATTGAGCCGAATGTCTGTACCACGCGCAAGCGCTATGAGGTGCTGAAAGAGTTTCAAAAGCGCGGGATTCCGACGGTTGTGTGGCTCTGTCCGATTCTGCCGTATATCAATGACACCGTGGAAAATTTAAATGGGATTCTTGACTACTGTTTTGACGCGGGTGTGAAAGGCATCATCAATTTTGGGTTTGGCGTGACTCTGCGTGCGGGCAATCGGGAATATTTTTACCGCAAATTGGACGAGCATTTTCCGGGAATGAAGGAGCGATATATCCGCCGTTTCGGGGATTCATACGAGTGCGCATCGGAGAATTCTGCGTCGCTTTGGAAACTGTTCACCGACCGCTGTCGGAAAGCCGGCGTGATGATCTCGCCGGATGAGATTTTTGACTATCTGCACGAGTATCCCGTGAAAAATGAACAGCTCAACTTGTTTGACTGAAAGGAGAGGGTATGAGTATTGTTTTTGAATATTCCGGATGCTTATCGGAAAAGGAAATCCAGCAAAAAATGATGGAATTGTCTGAAAAAGTCGGATATCACTTTCATGACATTTCTTGGCTGAAAAGAGCGTTTTATACCGAAGTGACAACGAAAACAAACAAAGAAAAATATGCAAATTCTCCGATGGCAACATTGGGTGATAGAGTGTTAAGCTTGGTTATTGCAGAAGATCTTTTTGATAAAGGAAAAACATCAGAAGAAATGACGATGGTAAAGGCTGACACGGAAAGCAATTCTGAATGGATTAAAATCAGTACAAGCATTGGGCTATGTCATTACGCTTTTAACGATAAGTATTTTTTTGATAGCGCACCCAAACACGAGCAGTTGCCGAGTAGCG
>CAVGEP010000108.1:0-2011 GCA_963628105.1 Alistipes communis | reverse complement strand
GCTGTGGAAAGTGTTTACCGACCGCTGTCGGAAAGCCGAGGTGATGACCTCGCCGGATGAGATTTTTGCATATCTGCGGGAGTATCCCGTGAAAAGTGAACAGCTCAGCTTGTTTGACTAAGAGGTAATCCTATGATTGACAACACGTTTTACACCGCCGACCGAGCCGAATGGCGGGCGTGGTTTGCGGAGCATTTTGAAACCGAAAAAGAAATATGGTTTGTGTTTCCGATGAAAGAGTCGGGCGAGGCGAGCCTTTCCTATAACGATGCGGTCGAGGAGGCGCTTTGTTTCGGTTGGATTGACAGCACGATCAAACATATTGACTCGCTCCACCGCGCGCAGCATTTTACGCCGAGAAAGCCGGGCAGTCTGTACTCGCGCCCGAATATCGAACGCCTCATTAGGCTTGACGGGCAGGGATTGATTCATCCGAAGGTGCGGAAAAGCGTGATCGATCTCATCCGTGCGCCGTATGTCTTCCCGGAAGATATTTCGAATGCGATACAAGCCGACTTAGCCGCGTGGGAAAATTATCAGTCGTTCCCGGAGGGCTACAAACGCATTCGCATTGCCTATATCGATGCGGCACGGAAACGACCTGCTGAGTTTAAGAAACGCCTGAACAACTTCATCATAAGAACGCGGGCGGGCAAGATGATTCCCGGTTTCGGCGGGATTGACAAATACTATGATGAATTTAAAGCTGATGAAGAAAACGCTTGCGGAGAAAATATATGACGACGTTCATTCCTGCGAGTGGTTTCAAAAACTTGAAATGAAAACCGCCGCATTATAAAAATCACCACCGTAAATAAAGAAAAAGCGTGTGGGGGATAAAAACTCAAAACAAGTTTTTATCCCCCACACCAAGAGATTATTCGTTTTCTAAAATCCACGCTAAAATATCTTCGTATTTCATCTCTCCGGCAGCGGTTGCAAGCCCGACACGAACAACCTCTTCGTTGCTCGGATGAATTTTAATCCCGTTTGTCTCAAGAAAAGAAAGAAGAACGTACATGCCGATGCGCTTGTTTCCGTCTACAAATGCGTGATTTGAAATCAGAGAATAACCAATGCGAGCCGCCTTTTCTTCTTTTGTCGGATATAATTCTTTTCCGTCAAAGGTCAGAAAGGCAGATTCCAGCGCACTGTCAAGAAGATTGATATCACGCAGATTCGGATCTCCGCCCGTTTCCTGCGAAATGATCTGATGGAGAAGCAAAACCTTGTCCCTGCTGAATTTAATCATTTCGCCAACTCCTCAAATGCTTTTCGATATTCCTTCAGGATGCGCGCGGCAACGAAATCAATTTTTTCGTCATCGGTCATCTGAATTTCCGAATCCTGTTCGATGTCGACTAATTTGTATTTTGGCTTGTTGTTCTTAAAAATGACTACGGTACCGAGTCTGTCAGCGGCTCTGGCAACGCGCGAAAAATTCTGATTGGCTTCCGAAATGGAAACGATCTGGTTGGTGTTGATATCCATGGTATTACCTCCCGACAATTCTTTACACAAATATTATACACTGATTTTAGGATATTGTCAACCTAATTTTTAAAAATCGAATTGATAATTTTCCGATAATTCTTGCATTTACGAAGAAATCGCGTAGCTGCTCATACAGGCGAAGGAAGAAGGGGTTTATGAGCTCATCCTTCTTGGGCTTGCCACAGGTATGCAGCGCGGCGAACTGCTCGGGCTGAAATGGGATGACATAAACTTTACGACAGGCGAGTTGAGCATCAGACGCGAATATACCACACTCGGTTCGGACTATATCATCAGCACGCCGAAAACAAAATCCTCGGTGCGGTCGGTGCATCTGCCGCAATCGGTGTTGAGTATTCTCGGAGAGTACAGGAAAACGGTCAACTCCGAGTGGGTGTTTCCGTCACCGCTCGATCCGACGCATCCGCGCAGTCCGACGAGCTGTCGCAGTCGGCTGTCGGATATGCTGGAGCGTGCCGAATGCAATCATATCCCGTTCCACGGTCTGCGGCATATC
>CAVGEP010000107.1:0-5888 GCA_963628105.1 Alistipes communis | reverse complement strand
GCGGAAACCGTAAAACTGTACGCCCTTCACATCGACAGAAATCTTCAGCGTATGCGTTCCTGCCGAAAGACTGACCCCGCTTGCAAGCGAAGTCCAGAAGGTGCTTCTCCAGTACGGCCACCACAGGCGGCTTTCCGAATAGTGCGTGGTCGCTCCGTCCAGCGATACATAGATGCCGTTTTTGTCCCAGAAGGGATAACAGAGCCGCACAGCTACATCATAAGTTCCCGCCGCACTTATGGTAAAACTGTATGTGACAGAGCCTTCGTCACCGAGCGTAGCGATGCCGTCCTCAACGGACACAATGCCGGATGCGCCGGTGTAGTTGCCGCCGTCATGGTCGATGATGATATTTTCAAACTCGGTTTTCTGCTGCTTGCCGTATGCGGTCAGATAGTGCCTGCCGTTATATGTCCCGCTCATCTGAGGAGAGGAATAGCTGTCTGCGTCCCGTCCTTCCATGTAGTCGTACACATGAGGGAGCGCCCACGGCACTTTGTTGTTATCATCCCAATATCCCACAAACGGGATGAACGGCTGCGGCGGCTCATCATCCGTGAAGTTATACACGCCTTTCAGCCAGTTCTGCGCGGCGTAGTAGGTCTGCGAGGTTCCGCGATAGGTCTTGCCGATGTTGGCAGGCAGGTCGTATATCTGCCAGTTCCATCCGTAAGCAGGCATACCGAGGAACACCTTATCTGCGTCCATGACGTCCACGGCATAGTCGTAGATACCCTCCAGCCATGAGCGTGGAGAAACCGGTCCCGGAGCGGAACCTGCCCACGCCATGCCGTAGCTCATGATGGACGCGGTATCACAATAATCATTAAGGTCTGCGTACACGCACCAGTTCTCGCCGCCGACCGAGCCGTTGACGCTCGTCATACCCGGCAGGCAGATGTTCATCATTTTGGATGAGTCGTAGGCTTTGACCGTGTTGTAGATGTTGGCGAACATCTGCGTGGACGCTGCGTGCGTGGAATATCCGTCTCCGCGTTCCAAGTCGATGTCGATACCGTTACACCACGGATATTTCTCCATGATACGGACAATCTCCGAGAGAAACATATCCTGCGCACCGTCCGTGTTATCCCGCAGAGCCGCAAAGATGCTGTTCGTGCCGTCATTGGAGATGGTCAGCAGCCAGTTGATGTGCGGGTACTTGTTGATGTAGGTCAGCATACTTGAGATGCTGACGCCGCTCTCGTAAATTTCCCCGGTTGCCCTGACCTTGAAGGAGAACAGCCCGATCTGGCTGATACGGTCCCCGTAGTCCCGCAGAGCGTTATACATCCTGGCGTTGCCCATGAAAGTCCACACCATGATTTTCTTTCCCTTTAATGTGTCCATCAGAGCAGTCCTCCTCCATCATCCATTTCCTGCATCGAATATAAAAGCTGCGCGGATTTCCCCTGCGGAAGGGACACGATATGCTTGGAGTCCCACGCCGCGCTGTACTGATAAAATCCGTCCTTCGTTTCCTTCACGCCGTTTCTCGTGCATTCCCTCGTTGCTGCCAGAAGAGCCACATCGTCCCCGGCATACATGGCATTGGGGAATACCGCCTTCTGACCGCCCACGCCCTGGGCAAGCATGACCGAACCGCCCTCCATGTCCTGTTTCGGATACAGGCGGATGTCAAGCCCCGCCGATGTGCCGCCGAGGTTTAAGAGGATCACCGTCTCTTTTGAGCGAACGATGCCGTTGAACCATACGGGAGCGTTCTCCGATTCCTTCAGACAAACTTCCGTGTGCGGAGCGTAGCCGGTCAGAGCGGGACCTTCCTGCAGCTGCAGGTCGGTGAACCATATACTGCCGGAGCAGTCGGTGACGGTAGGAACCACCGTGACGCTCACGACCCGCTTGTCCTGCTTCTTGTTTACGACCTCCGCAAGTCGAATGAATCTGACGTTACCCATCAAGCGTCCACTTGATCTCGCAGGGATGTCCTACCCATCCCGTAGCGACCGCTCCCGCCTGGAGGAGTATGTCCGTCACATACAGTTTCCCCGTGCAGTTCGTGATACAGATGCGGACGGTCATGGATTTGACCCTCGCACCATAGTTCTCCGGCGCGACCTTTGACTGTGTTTTTGAGAAAAATACCATAATCCACCTCCGTCAGTACAAGTCGATGAATCGGCTCTCTGTCGTGCCGTCCTCATATTCGATGATGACCTCAATACCGACCTGCGAGGAATCCGAGAGCTTCTCCAGATCCTCCGAGCCGATCTGCGCCGAGATCGTATAACTGTCGCGGTTGGCGGGATACACGGTCTGCGACAGGCTTTTTGTCATTCCGGACACGCCCTCCGCCATGAAGGACGCCGTGCCGGACGCGCCGTTCTCACCGTCAGCCGTAAAGCCGGAACTCGTCCAGTAGGCAAGCCCATCGTCAGCACGGGAATTGCGCAGCAGATTAAACGGCACCATTTCACGGATATCATTGTTGGATACCACGCTTGTGCCTTCCAGCGTATCGGCGGCATTGTCCCATTGGCTTGCGGAACTGCCGAGGTTCTTCAGCGTGGTGGAAAGCTCCAGCACCGTGTTCCACGGCTCCTGCAGGTTGTATTCCCGGCGCACGATCCTTGTCGTGACCGAAATTCCCAGCTCCTTGTCCTCCACACGCACATAATCCCCAAGTTCCCACGCCTCATGCTCGTAGCCCGTGAGGACGGACAGATCCATCGCATTCAGCACATAGGAAATCGTGGGCTTTGCGTACTGCGCCAGCCGCATCTCCGTGTATTCCTTCATCTGATACGGATTCGTAAAAGACGAACAGTCCAGCGTGGAGATGCGGATTTCATCTGTATAAGTAAAGTCCTCCACATAGGGCTTGCCGCTGTTGATGTCGGCAAAGGTCAGCCCGTCCGCGCCCACGGCATAAAGCCTGGTCACAAGGCTGCGGGTATCGACCACCCTCTGAATGGACTTCATGTTCTTTTTGTAGGCAAAGAGCGCGCCGCTGTCCTTGCCGTTGACCGTCAGCAGATGCACGAGCCTGTTCGGGCAGTCGAAAACAAGATCGCCGCCGTGCAGGTCAGCCGCATTTCGGAGGATGGAGAGCGCGTTCTTCTCCGTGCTTGTCCATGTTCTCTTGGTGCGCACATTGACCGTACCGACAGACCACTCCGTTCCGGCAAGAGCATAAGCCATCGCCGTTTCCGGGTACTCCGCTTCAAAGGTGCGTTCCTCTTTTCTGACGGAGAAGGTAAGATCATAGAACTCTGCCTCGGCATACACCTCCGTGACGGAATTGCCCTCGGTATCCTTGCTGTCCGTGACCGTGCGCACCTTGTAGATATCGTCCACAATCTGTATTTTCTTCTCGCTGTCGATATAGACGCGTTTGCTGTCGCGGTACGGAATCTTAAAGGAAAGCGTGTCCTCGCCGTTGATCTCACCCGTAACGATGATGTCGTAGGCGTTTTCAAGCACAGCCTCCCACGCACCGCTGCTGTCGAGGACAACAGGACGGGAGTAGCCGATCTTTTCATACGGCGATTTCGGGATGTCATAGAGCCGGATATCTGTCAGTTTCGGTGTTTTCGATGTATCCGTGGTCGTAAGCGTTACACGGAAACGGATATAGTCTCGGTTGTGAGATGCCAACTTCCCGTCAGCGGGAACAGCCGCCCAATCGCTCCATGTGATGAGATCATCGCTTGTGGACGTCTCCACCGCGGATACAGCGGTTGTGCCGGAAATATACTCGCTTGTCACGGACACACGCCCCGTGCCGGAAAGACCGCATTCCGCAGCCGCCGTTGTAAGGACGCCCGTGGTCGGATAGACGCCGCCGGAAGCCCGGAGCATGACCGTCCCCGGCTCGGTGATGCCGTCAACCGCTCCTGTGGTATCACCGGCGTTCGCTATGACGGCAGAGCGGAAATAGTCCATAAGATCATCTGCGGTAAGAGCCGAATCACAATCCAGAAACCAGTCGTCAAAGCCGCCCGCGTACCAGTAGGAACTGTTCAGCATTCCCCAGATAAGGTCAGCCGTGCAGGAGCGGTTCAGTTCTCCAGATATGGTCAGCGCGGAGGATTTCCATACCGTACCGCTTTCCTTATCGCCGACCACATACCACGCCTTTTTGTTGTCAGGCTCAATTACCGCCGCGATGAAGTACCACTTGGCGTTCTCCAAAGCAAAAGACGGCGTGACCGAGGTGTCCAGTATCAGGGAGCCGGAGGAATTGTAGAGCATGAGTCTCGGCTTTCCCCGGATGAGCGACAGATAGAATATCGGATTGCCCGTACCGCCGCGGGTAGATAAAATCGGCGTGTATGTGTTTCCCACGGAATAGGTGGTCGGACGCATCCAGCCGCCTACGATGATACGCTCTCCGATGTCGGAGAACATCGTGCCGTCATTCGTAACCTTGAGATAGGTCTGCTCCGAGGAGGGATTATTGATATTCATGCGGAAATAGGAACCGAATATGCCGTTTGTCAGTGAGGCTGTCGTTCCGCTCCAGTTATTGATATATGCCTTCCTGCCGCTGCCGGAGGAATCGGCAAGGCAGGTATCGGAGTCCGGCGCATCCTCATTGAACCGCCACAGACCGCCCTTGGCATATTCCGCCGGAAACTCTCCCGTGAAATCCGTCTGCTTGTTCAGTATTGTTTTTAAGGACATGAGCCGTCACCTCCATCTGCTTCTTGCCTGTATCTCAAGGCTTGTAAATGTTGCGTTATTCTCCTCCACGGCGATTGTGTTATCGCCGACCTTAAGCGAGGGGAAATTCAGTTCCGAAAGGTAGGGCAGACCGTTTCGCAGGACATTGCCGTCCGCATCCTCTACCCACGCGGTCATCATGTCCGTATCGACCACCAGCGTTTCCGCTGCCGCAAGTGCGGCGTTTGCAATTTTTAGTTCCAAGCCGTTTGTGGTAATGGTGATGCAGTTGCTCACGCCGGAAGTGATAACGCCCTTGATGCGGTAAACGGGATGGGACTCAATGTTTCCTTTCGTTCGTTTGACCGTGTGAGTACCCGCTGCCGTGATGGAGAATTCCTCGTCCTCCACGGCGTAGGCAAACGGATCGGGACAGAGGAACTTCAAATCGAAGCTGCCCGCCGAGCGGATGAGCAGCCTTTCGCAGTCCGCCTTCTCGGAGAGCCTTGCCATGAAGTACCTGTCCGGCACATCGTCAAATATAAGCTGTTTCAGTCCGCCCGCAGGATCGAGCCACAGTGCGATATCGTCCAGCACCGACACGAGAGCCGTAAAGGTCTTCTTCGGCAGGATGCTGCACGATACATTGATCTCCCTGTAGTCGAAATCCGCGCCGAAGTCCGCGATGCCGCTCTTGCCCGGAATGGACGCGGTATAGTTTCGGAGATTTCCGCACACCTGCCAGGAGGTGAGCCGTGCTTTCAGACCCATATCCGCAGAAGATGTATCGTTGTATATAAAGCCCATTCAGTCCACCTCCTATGCCGTTGAAAAGCGTCCCTGCGCACGGGAGCCTGTCTGTATCAAATCGTACAGTTCCTGTGAAATCCTTCGGATATCGTCCTCGCTGCGGACGATCATCTGACCGACCGAAACGAGTGCGCCGTAGGAACTGCCGCCGTTCGTACCGGTTGCCCCGTTTACCGCAGAGCGGACGGTCGCATCAGCATCAAGGTTGAAATTACTCGGTACGGCGGTCTTCATATCATCCGCCAGCCCGTTCATCACATCCATGATGCCCTTATTCAAATCCTGCGCGGCATTTATCGCCACCTTTGCCGAATCATCGATACCTCCGGCAAGACCCTGGGTAAGCATATCGCCGACCCACGCCATCTCCTTGGACGGCGAGGATATTCCGAAGAATCCCTTGATCTTGCTCATGAGGTTGGAGCAGAAACCGCTGACCTTGCTCCACAGCC
>CAVGEP010000106.1:0-5937 GCA_963628105.1 Alistipes communis | reverse complement strand
GCATATTCTTTCTTGGCTAACATCCGCATTTAGCCGTGCCGGATACCATTGGACGGAAAATAACGAAAAGCAGGCATATTTCCCAAAGGGTGCCGTGATTCTCGATAATCCGAAGGGAACCGCCCCGGGATTTTTGTTAGAAAAGAACGGAAAGACCATTGCCGCACTGCCTGGGCCGCCACGGGAAATGACTCAGATGTGGGAAGAGCAGCTGAAACCGCGGCTTGTGGCAAAGCAGGACTGCGTAATATATTATAGGATCGTGAGAACCTTTGCCCTGGGCGAATCAACCATGGAAACAAAGCTCTTGCCCCTGATAAACGGTCAGACCGACCCCACCATTGCCACCTATGCGAAAGAGGGGGAATGCTCGCTACGGATAACTTCCAAGCGAGGGACTCTCGAAGAAGCGCAGGATGCCGTAGAGGAGATGCTGGAAAAAGTCGAGGCTCTGATCGGCAAATACATTTATAGCACAAATAATGAAGAACTTTTAGACGTGGTGGGGAAAATTCTCATCGCGAAGGGAATCACGATTTCCTGCTGTGAATCCTGTACCAGTGGGCTTTTGGCAAAATCCCTTACCGATATTGCGGGAATTTCCAAGGTATTTGACAGGGGACTTGCCACCTACTCCTGGAAAGCAAAGATGGAGGAGTTAGGAGTAAAGCGTGAAACCTTGGAGAAATATACCGCCGAGAGCCCTGAAGTTGCAAGGGAAATGGCAGAGGGACTTCAAAAAAAGACCGGGTCGGATCTATGCATTTCCATAACAGGGGTCGCAGGTCCTGAGGACATTGACGAAGCAAGACCTGCGGGGCTTGCCTATATCGGCATCTGCTATGAGGGTAAAATCGAGGTGATAAAGACAAAGCACCGGAATGTTTCTCGGAAATACAACAGAAACTATATGCTTCTTGTTATGCTGAACGAGATTTATAAGCGCATCAGAAGCAAGCGAATTACACCGGATAAGGTCGAAGAAATCTATCAGGAGTTTGGCACACCTGACCGGGTGCGGGCACATTGCAGGGCGGTGGCAGACTGCGGGGTAACAATCGCCACAGCTTTGAATACCCATGGCTTTAAACTGGATCTTGATTTAATACGAGGCGCGGGACTGGTTCATGATGCCGCCAGAACCTTTGACCGGCATTGGGACGTGATGGCGGACAGGCTAAAGGACATGGGATATTGCGACGAGGCAGCGATTGTAAAGGTGCACATGAATCCGGGAGAATACAACCCACTGGATAAGATAACAGAAAGCGATCTGGTTTGTCTTGGGGATCGTCTCGTAAAAGAGGATGAGTATGTGGGAATTGATGAGCGCTTCGACTATATCCTTGATAAGGCAAGGGAACATGGCATCCTTGATTTCGATACTATTATGGAAAACAAGGCGAAGATGCGCCACCTCCTTGATGAAATCGAAGAAGTCATCGGCTGCAGCATAGATGATTTGTTCAAATAAAATTTTCGGTACAATGTTTTTGATTTTCGGTACAATGATTTTAAACTTCTCTTGACAAAATGAGAAAATAGGTTATTCTTGTAAATAAGTACCATACACTTTTTTCAAAATAATGCTTGACCGGAAGAACAAAATAGTTTATCATAAGGATATGGAGAACGGATGTTCGATTTGGAGGGACGAAAATGAGTGCAAACAATACAAAAAGCGAAAAAGACAAAGCTTTAGAAGCCGCAATGGCACAGATACAGAAGCAGTTCGGCAAGGGTTCGATCATGAAGCTGGGGGACGATACAGCGCATATGAATGTTGAGGCGATTTCCACCGGCTCCATCAGCCTTGATATCGCCACTGGAATCGGCGGCGTGCCAAAAGGGAGAATCGTTGAGGTTTACGGACCAGAATCCTCGGGTAAGACGACCCTCACTTTGCATATTATAGCGGAGACCCAGAAAGCAGGAGGCAAGGCGGCATTTATCGACGCGGAACACGCCCTTGACCCTATCTATGCGAAGAATCTGGGTGTAGACGTAGAAGAACTTTTGGTATCGCAGCCGGATACGGGAGAACAGGCACTGGAAATCTGCGATATGCTCGTGAGAAGCGGCGCCCTAGACGTAGTGGTCATCGACTCCGTAGCCGCCCTTGTACCAAAGGCGGAAATTCAAGGCGAAATGGGGGATTCCCATGTGGGACTTCAGGCGAGACTCATGTCTCAGGCTCTCAGAAAGATTACCGGTACGGTGAACAAGTCCAATACCTGCGTGATCTTCATCAACCAGCTGAGAGAAAAGGTCGGGGTCATGTTCGGCAATCCGGAGGTTACCACCGGAGGCAGAGCCCTGAAATTCTATTCGTCCATGAGACTTGACGTCAGAAGAATCGAAAGCATCAAATCCGGCGACGGCGTAATCGGCAACAGAACCAGAGTCAAGGTCGTAAAGAACAAGGTGGCGCCGCCTTTCAAACAGGCGGAGTTTGATATCATGTACGGCGAGGGAATCTCCAAGGCCGGAGACATTCTCGACTGCGCTGTAGATGCAAAACTCCTCGAAAAAGCCGGCTCATGGTACAGCTTCGAAGGCGAGAGGATCGGACAAGGCAGAGAAAATGTCAAGATCTACCTCAAAGACCATCCGGAAATCATGGACAAGCTGGAGGGCAAGCTGCTGGACCAGCTAAAAAATGACGGCAAGGAAGAAAAGGAACCGGAAATTCCGGAGGAAGATATCTCCGCCATCATGGACCTGTTCGTTGATGAGGACGGCGTGGTGATCGAATAAAAAGATACCGATTCGATTAATCGACTTTTATTTGCTCCTCTTGTCAATACCAAAAAAATCAATGCAAAAGTCAGGCTATTTTCAAAAAAAGCTTGACTTTTCGTCCTTTAGATGGTATCATAACTGAGTTGAGCCGCGCAGACCGGGTTCTGTAAGTTTCGAATTTGGTTCGGACACCCGCAATGGCGAGACTGGATAGAGGAGGATAAATTTTTATGTACGCAGTAATTGAAACAGGCGGAAAGCAGTACAGAGTACAGGAAGGCGACGTTATCACTGTTGAGAAGTTGAATGCAGAAGCAGGACAGGTCGTTACTTTCGATAAAGTGCTCGTATTGGGAGAAGGCAAGGATGTCAAGGTAGGCACACCTTACCTGGATGCTGCTGTAACAGGTACAGTAGTAGAAAACGGAAAAGCTCAGAAGGTTATTATCTTCAAGTACAAGGCAAAAAAAGACTACAGAAAGAAGCAGGGTCACAGACAGCCATATACAATGGTTAAGATCGAAAGCCTGACAGGTGAAGCTCCAAAGGCAGCTCCGAAGGCGGAAGCTCCTAAGGCAGAGGCTGTAGCTATCGAAAAGGCAGAAGATAAACCTGCGAAGAAGGTTTCCGCTTCAATGAAAAAAGACGAATTGATTGCTTTTGCGAAAGAAAACAACATTGCTGTCGACGAGAAGGCTACAAAAGCTGTGATCATCGAAGCGATTGAAGAAGCGTTAAAGTAATTTATCTTATACGGTTAGGAGGTACTTTTTATGGCAAGTAAAAAAGGTGTAGGTAGCTCTAAGAACGGTCGTGATTCCGAGTCCAAACGTCTTGGACTTAAAGCCGGCGACGGTCAGTTCGTAAGCGCAGGCAGCATTCTCGTAAGACAGAGAGGAACGAAGTTCCACCCGGGCAACAATGTTGGCATCGGTGGTGACGATACTTTGTTTGCGAAGATCGACGGAGCAGTTAAGTTCGAAAGAAAAGACAAGACCAGAAAACAGGTTAGCGTATATTCTTCGAAGGAAGCTTAATCAGACTTTTAGACCCTGTACAATTTTGCACAGGGTCTTTTTTCAATTATGATAAGGAGGGCGTATGTTCGTAGACAGAGCCAAAATCTATATAAAATCCGGCAAGGGCGGCGACGGTGCCGTAACCTTCAGGCGAGAGCCTTATGTGCCGGAGGGCGGTCCCGACGGAGGAGACGGCGGTAAGGGCGGAGATATTATCTTCATGGCAGACCGTAATCTTCGGACGCTGATGGACTTCAAATACAAGAAAAAATACGAGGCAGAATCCGGACAAAATGGCATGAAAAAGAAAAGATTCGGAAAGTCCGGAGAAGATCTCATAATCAAAGTTCCCCTTGGAACGATCATCATAGACGAAGCCAGTGGCCTTGTGATGAAGGATTTGACCGAAGACGGCGAGTCTTTTGTGGCAGCAAAAGGCGGCAGAGGAGGCAGAGGCAATACGAATTTCAAGAATTCCGTAAGGCAGGCTCCGAACTTTGCAGAGGCCGGTGGAGAGGCAAAAGAAAGAAATGTAATACTTGAGCTGAAGCTTATAGCCGATGTGGGACTCGTTGGATTTCCGAATGTAGGGAAGTCCTCACTTCTTGCGGTTGCAACCAGCGCCCAGCCTAAGATTGCAAACTATCATTTCACCACCATCGATCCCAATCTGGGGGTTGTTAATATCTATGACAGCAGCTTCGTGATGGCAGACATTGCAGGAATCATAGAGGGCGCAAGCCAGGGACTTGGAATGGGATTCAAATTCCTCAAACATATCGAGCGAACAAAAGTTCTAATCCATGTGGTGGACGTTTCCGGCAGTGAGGGACGCAATCCGATCGAGGATTTTGATAAAATTAACAAAGAATTGGAAGCATACAGCCCGCGGATCCTCAAAAAGCCCCAGCTTGTTGCCGCTAACAAGATCGACATGATCGCAGAGGACGACCCGCAGTATCTGGAGTTCAAAAAATATGTCGAAGACTTAGACTTCAGGGTCTTTCCGATGTCAGCGCCACTTAATATGGGCGTAGAAGAAATTCTTGGGGCAGCACTAAGCGAGCTTAACCGAATAGAGCAAGACCCGTCCTTGCAGGAGGAGGATACGACGGAATTCTTTGATTTTGAGGCAGAGGAAAGCGACCCGACCTATCGGGATATCCAATGCGGATATGATGAGGCCGAGGATGTTTACACACTCGGCGGCAAGCAGCTATCAAAGATCTTCCGTTCCACGAATTTCAACGATATGGGTTCCCTGCGCTATCTTTATAAATATATCGAAAAGCGGGGCGCAATCGATAAGCTAAAGGAACTGGGACTTGATGAAGGCGATGTTATTCGCATCGAGGGTTTTGATATGGAATATTGGGATGAATTTTAGAAGGTAAATGATATGGAACTACAGTACAAGCTGGATCAGCTACTAAAAAGGGCGGAAAAGCCCGGAAGATATATAGGCGGTGAGATAAATTCCGCCCAAAAGGACCCCAAGAAGGTGGATGCAAACTTCGTATTTGCTTTTCCTGATATATATGAAATCGGAATGTCCTATCTGGGCTTGCAAATTCTGTATCACGAGCTGAACAAGAGAGAAAATATTTACTGCCAGCGCGTCTTTGCACCGGCTGTTGACATGGAGGAAATGATGCGAGCCGAGGGAGTTCCTCTGGTAAGCATCGAAACCAAGATGCCGATCAAAGAAACAGACATCCTGGGATTTACCCTGCAATATGAAATGTCTTTCACAACCGTGCTCAACATGCTGGAACTTGCGCAGATTCCGCTTCTTGCATCCGAAAGAAGCGAAGAAGACCCGCTCGTTATTGCGGGCGGACCATGCGCATTTAATCCCGAGCCACTTGCTGATTTCATAGATGTATTCCTGATAGGAGACGGTGAAGCTTTGCTACCTGATTTCGTAGAAAAATATATCGAATGCAAGAAAAAAGGAATGGGCAAGGCAGAATTCCTCCGAGAGGCTTGCAAAATGCAGGGCGTATATGTTCCGTCACTATATGATGTCAAATATAACGCTGATGGCACAATAAAAAAATTATGTAAACTCTGCGAGGACGCGCATCTTCCGGTAACAAGGGCAATTCTTCCATCTATCGAAGAAGTTGATTTTCCTGTGAACCCGATCATTCCCATAGTTGAGGCGGTCCACGAC
>CAVGEP010000105.1:0-6029 GCA_963628105.1 Alistipes communis | reverse complement strand
ACAACTACTCTGTAAAAAGGCTGTTTGTGTGCACCCATTCTCTTTAATCTGATCTTAACCATTTTCTGTTTTCCTCCTTAAAATAGTCCTTTTAGTCTTTTATTTTTTTTCATAAAGCTCGGATTGCTGAATTGTTTCATCAACTTTTTTGTATCCTCGTACTTTTTGATCAAGTTATTTATTTTGCTGACCGGTTGGCCCGAGCCAGCTGCAATGCGCTTGCGCCTGCTTGCATTTAGAAGCGAAGGATTTCGGCGTTCTTCGATGGTCATGGAGTAAATAATCGCCTCCATCTGTTTGAACTCCTGCTCGCCTTTTTCGATGTCCTCCTCGCTGACCTTGTTTGCCCCAAGTCCCGGAAGCATTCCAAGCATCTTCCCAAGGCCTCCCATTTTGTTTATCTGGCCCATCTGTTCGAGGAAATCCTCCAAGGTAAACTCGTTTTTTTTGAGTTTCTTTTCTAACTTCGCAGCCTGTTCGTCATCAAAGGTCTCTTGCGCCTTTTCTATCAGAGAAAGCATGTCGCCCATTCCCAGGATTCGGCTTGCCATTCTCTCCGGGTGGAAGGGCTCCAGTGCGTCGCTCTTTTCGCCCACGCCGATGAATTTGACGGGCTTGCCTGTCACCTTCTTGGCCGAAAGCGCCGCGCCGCCTCGTGAGTCGCCGTCCATCTTTGTCATGATGATTCCGTCGATTCCAAGAGCCTCGTTGAACCCCTCAGCGGCATTGACCGCATCCTGACCCGTGAGCGCATCCACCACGAGCAAAATCTCGTGCGGCTTGATCGCCTTTTTGACTCTTACAAGCTCGTCCATGAGCTGGCTATCTATCTGAAGCCTGCCTGCCGTATCCACGATCAGCACGTCGAAGCCGCGTCTTTCGGCTTCTTTTCGGGCCTTGAGGGCGATGTCTTCCGCTACTTTGTTTCCGCGATCGGTAAAAACCGGGACATCTACGGATTTTCCGACTACCTCGAGCTGGTCGATTGCAGCGGGTCTATAGATGTCGCAGGCCGCAAGCATCGGTTTCTTGCCATTTTTCTTTAGGTATGCCGCCAGCTTGCCGCAGGTTGTGGTCTTGCCTGTACCCTGCAGGCCCACCATCAGGATGACGGTAAAGCCGCTCGGCGAGAATGTAAGCTTGCTGTTGGTGCCTCCCATAAGGTCGACCAGCGTGTCGTTTACGATCTTGATTACCTGCTGACCCGGCGTGAGGCTTTCCAGCACGCCCTGGCCCATCGCTTTTTCTTTTACTTCTGCAACGAATTCTTTGACGACTTTGAAGTTTACGTCGGCCTCAAGCAACGCGAGCTTGACCTCGCGCATGGCGTCATTGATGTCCGCCTCGGTCAAAACTCCCTTGCCCTTTAGCTTCTTAAAAGTTCCTTGCAGCTTATCGGATAAATTCTCAAATGCCATTTTATCTCCTCGGGCTTGCAAAATTCGCGAGCCCCGTGTTTATTTATATTTATATTGCCATTATCCCTGTCGTTATATTCATATTCCGTGCATTCCGCCTTCTATTCCAAGCGGCTGATTATGCTTTTGATCTCTTCGAGTTTTGCGATGATTTGCGCGTCCGCCGCAGGCTCTATACCTTTGGTCTTCGTCAATTCGGATATCAGCTCGTCGATCCTCCGGTCGATTCCCGATATCGCCTCCTTCGACCGCACGAGGCGCGCTACCAGCCCAAGCTTGGCTTCGTATTCTCCAAGCGCAAGCTCGGCTTTTTTTAGGGTATCGTGCACCGCCTGCCTCGAAATTCCGAATTCCTCGGCGATTTCCGAAAGGGAAAGGTTCTCTTCGTGATACAGTGCCATGACCTCCTGCTGCCGCCTGCTTAGGAGCTGCCCATAAAAATCATACAGGAGGCTGTTTTCTGCAATGCTTTCAATTTTCATAAAAGTTCGCACCTCCTCTTGCCTTGATTTTCGGTTGTTTGGGCTGACGGTCTGTCAAAGCGTAAGCTTGACACCTTGCATACTATAGCATAGTTTTGGGAGGCTGTCAAGCATTTTTGCTTGAAAGGCGAAAACAAATAGCAGTTCCCTGCTCACGCACTCGTCGCCTGCGGCTTGCTTGCAGCTCGTCCCCCGCGAAGTTCGGGGAAAACGGTTTTGCTTTCGCCGGGGATACTGCAATTTTGCATGGGAGCTATTTCTCGATCGGGCAGATGTAGCTGAATTCGAACTTGCCATTCATGTCGATGAGACCCTGAACGGCGCCGGCATTCAAAGCCCCCGAGCTTAGAATGGAATTTGCTCCGGAAACCGCATCGGCTGCCGAGCCCAGAAGAGAAGTCCAGTCGGAGTTTTTCGGGCTTGTGAAGGATTCCAGTGCGCAGCCAGCGAGCTTATACTTATCTTTCATGTCCTGCGCTGCCTCATCGAAGGTTCCGATTTCGTCAATCAGCCCGTTCTCGAGAGCCTGTTTTGCGGTATAAATCCTGCCGTCTGCCAGCTTTTTTACCTTGGAAACTTTCATATCGCGCCCCTCTGCGACGATCCCAACGAACTGTTCATAGGCTTCGTCTACCATCGACTGGAAGATTTCCTCCTGCTCGCTCGTCATTTCGTTAGCGCTGCTTCCCATGGATTTGTTTGCTCCTGAGGTTATGGTTTTTGTTTTTATGCCCAGCGCATCCAAAAGCTCGCTGACATCGTACATTGTCCCAAGGGTTACTCCGATGGAGCCCGTCCAGCAGTTGCGGTTTGCGTATATCTTGTCGCAAGGCGCGGAAATATAGTATCCACCGGATGCTGCCATGGACTGCATGGAGGCATAAACGGGACGAGTCGTTTTTTCCTGGTATTCTTTGATCTTGAAGTAGAGCTCGTCGGAGGCAAAAACCGTTCCTCCCGGCGTGTCGAGGTACAGGATCATCCCCTTATTCTCTCTGTCGGCTATCATCGCATCGATCGCATTCAATATATATTGGTGATTATATGTGTCGCTGCTATCCTCGCTGATGGTTCCTGCGATGTCCACTACGCCGATATAGTCGTGCCCAAAATCGGTGGTAACGGAACTATCTGAGCTGCCGGATGCCGTGTCCTTAAACGAGCCTACGATACCGTCCACCGCCTTGCTGCAGCCAGTGGCAAGAATTGCGATTCCTGCGATGACCGCCGCTATGATAATGAGGGCTTTTATCCATGTAGGCAGCGGTTTCTTCTCTTCGGCGCCGGGGGCGGCGGCATATGGGCAGCTATCGTATTGCGGGTGGGTATATTGCGAATAGTCCTCGCCATTTTCAAATTTTTCCAAAATACTTACCTCCTATTGTAATTCGTTTATTGTACTCCTGTTGGGTGCCGGCGCCTGTTATTGCCTGGGCCGGTCACTATCTAAAGTAGTATATCACGGTTTCGGACGAAAAAAAAGCTCAAAATACCGGAGAAGAGCAGGCGTCAAAATGGCTGCCTTAATCTTGTCGGCTGGGATTGCTAAAGGGGGCCTTGGGTTTCAATGCAAAAATTTCAAGTATTTTGCCTAAAAGAACGAAAAAACAGGTTACCCTGTTTTTTCTTATGCCCTATGTGCGCATGGTTTTATGCCTGCGCCACAGGCGGCTTTTTAGATTTTCTTTTTTATTGTGAAAAGTCCCGCGCCCGTAAGCAGCGTAAGCAGGAGCCAAAGCATGAGGCTGTTTTCGTCCCCGGTTTTCGGAACATTTGTGTTTCCGCCATCTTCGGCGTTGTCAGTCTTGTTTCCGTTCTTATCTGTATTTCCGGAAGTTCCGTCTGCCTTGTCCTTGTCCGTGTTTTTGTCCTGGTCTTTCGACGGTTCCGTCTGATCCTCGGCAGCCCCTTTGGTTTCAACGGTTCCGCATACCGAGCAAACATGGGTAGTCGTTCCGTCCTCTGCTGTTGTCCACTCGCCGTAGTTGTGTCCGTCTTTTACGGTTACGGTAATGGTCGTAGAATTTCCGACGGCGTTTTTTGCCACCACCGTTTGCGGATTTTCCGACGGGGTGAGGGTCAGCTTGCCATCTGTCAGGGTCGCCGCTTTGCCGTCTACCGTAACGCTGCTGATATTGTCCCCTTGTATGGTAAGGGTCACGCTATTGCAATAGGTTTCGCCGTTAACTGCGCCGCTGATGGTCGGAGCCGGAGCAATATAACCGCCTGAGGAAGAACCGGTTGCCGTATATCCGATGCCGAAGGCGGAGAACTGCTTCGAGTAAATCACGATGTAATTATCCCCGATGTAGCAGTGACCATCGGCATACTCACTCTCGTTGGGCTCTGTTTCATATGGTATTAACGCCTTTACCTCCCTGACATTTGTGGTTTCATACACATGGTGACGATAGATCACGATGTCCCGCTTGCCTTTCATGTCATATGGCACGCGAATTGCCATAACTTCCACGGTATCTTTTATAATACCCTCTGACGTTGTGGAGTCTGCATGATACTTTGTCCAGTCCACATCCATGTTGATGAAGTCCCAGTTGCTCTTGTTCGGAGCCAGTTGTTTGATGTCGGATTTTTCATCATCTCTTGCATCATCTTTCACATTCAGCTTGACTTCAAGACGTTCGCCGTCACTCACCGAAATCTTTTTATCTCCGGTTCCGATTATGGCTTCAAGCACCTTTGCCATGCCGCTTACCGTTGCAGCCGGAGCTTTTTCTTCGACCTGTACTTCTGCGGCTACTGCATTGGACGGCAGCGTTATATTTTTCGTGGTGCTGGCATTCTCGACCTTTACGCTCTCGGTTGCTCCCTTGCCACCTTTCTTGGCAGTGAGGTTATATACGCCGCTCGGCACATTGCTGAAACTATAGTCGCCGTCATTGTTTGTTTTCGTTTCGGCAATCACTTCGTTGCCGCTGCACAGTTTTACGGTTGCGCCGCTTGCGGCAGTCGTCCCGCCGCCCTCTGTCACATTACCCGAAAGGGTGTACAGAGTTTCCTTTGTCCACTTGGCGTATACGGTGATGTCTTCTGTCACACCTGCGTCTCTATTCCAAGCGTTTTTGCAAGCCGCGTCGGTGAACCATCCGGCAAAGTTATAGCCCGCTTTCGTCACCGTTGGGGTGCTAACCGCGGTGTTGCCGTAGGTCAGCACGGTTGATTCGTTAACTTTTTCCTTGCCGTTCATAAATGTCACGGTCAGCGGCAGCAGTTTTGCGGTCACAGCGTTTACCGTGATCACCTGATAATTTTTCGCAGCAGCTCCGCTCAAGATGACGTCTTTTGTATGCACTGTCACCGTTGTATCCTTATTTGCAGCGAGGTACTGGTCAAATGTGCCGGTTGCGGAAGCTACTTTCACGTCGTCGCTTCCTTTTACTCCCTCAAAGGTTGCGCTTTCAACATTCAATTTCGCTGCGGCATTGCCGTCCAGCTTTTTGTCCTGTGCGGTAATGATCAGGGTCAGCGGTGCTTTTTCGATGGTAAAGTCGCAGAATATTGCATTTGCCGCATACTCAATGTTGCTTTCCGGAACGCTTATTTTCACCTTATAATTCCCGGCATTGACAGGAGCGCCGCCCTCTCCACTTGCGCCGTCGGCTTCCGGTGTAGTTTTGGTCGTTCCGTCGCTGTGATAATACTCATATTCGTAGCTATCAATTGTAACGCTAGTGCCGTTCTTAGTTGCGGTCGGATCTCCTGTGTGCGCCTTTGCCGTACCGGCGTAGGTGTATGTCTCTCCCGATGCCGCTATTTCTACAATCTCTTTTGCGGTTACCTTGATAGTCACAACGATATTATAATCCTCATAATTACCGCTTGTCACTTTCAGGGTGACAGTCGCGGTGTCATCTTCCGTTGCGGAGCTTTTCAGGCTGTACGTCAGTTTTCCGTTGCTATATGTCGGCGTTCCGTCAATGATACCCTTGGCATCGGTCAGGCTTTCATAGCCTACTGTCCCGCCGCTTACGATATAATCATTCGGAATGGTATATGTATTTTCATTCCCGCGCTTGCCCGTTGCTTCTCCGGTTCTACCTGTTTGCGTTGCTTTCGTGATGCTCGCATTGGCAAATTGTACCGTCTTTTCGGACAGCGTATAGTTTTC
>CAVGEP010000104.1:0-6069 GCA_963628105.1 Alistipes communis | reverse complement strand
CTGTATGTGTGCATATCCTTTTCCCCCGAAACTTCGGTAAGTTTAAGAGAAACGGGATCCTCGTAGCTTAGGATTTGCACATATCCGCGCTTTGCCTTTGCGGGAAGACTCGAAAGAATGTCAATTTCAACGGGCTGCCCTTTCTTCACTACCTTATCGTGCTTTATGTTTATATTGCAAGGCTCGTAGACCGTGTATTCCCTTTCCGCTTTGATAATCTGCGGGCATTTTTCAAGTTCCTCTCTTGGAAGATCCGTTGCGCAGTCATATACTATTGCAGTTACAGTCCATTTGCCCGGCTCTCTTACATTAAACTCTGCTTCAGGTGATGTAGTTATATGGAAAAGGTCTTCTTCCCCATCTCTTTCAAGCTTTACCGCTCCGATATATTTTGCAAAGTTTACATTGTTGAATAATACCCTCACACTTTCGGCGGTAGGACGGTTCTTCGCCCCTTCCGAGAATATGATCTGAGGTTTTTCAAGACCGAAATCTACATACGCATAATTGTTAAGATTAGAAAGAAGCAGGTAGCTTTCGTTCTCATCGAGTAGATCCCTAAAGCCGGGGTCTGCATATTCAGATAAGACGAGTTTCAGCCTAATGTTATCCTCATCTCTTATCTCTGCCGGAATGAAGACAATGCCCGTCTTATCCCCGCCCCTTTGCTCAAGGCTTGCAAGAGTATCTTTTTCTGCAAGGAAGGCTACCCCTTCCTCGGTTATCGGCGCTTCTACTTCAGAGAAGATTACAGGATAACTGCCGTTAAGCAGCTCTCCGTTTCGTTCCAAGCTAAATACTGCCTTATGATATATTCCTTCGCCTGCGCCTTTTACCTCATATTCGATGAAAAGCCCGGAAATGATAATGCCGTCGGTGCGCTTTAAAATGAGGTCATCAACATATTTCTTCATGCCCGGAGTCATTGCTATAAAGCGGTTTACATAGTTATCGAACTCTATTGTAGTAAGCGGGTTTATAACGCGGGAGCCGGTGTGTAAGATAATAAATGTTGCCTCGCTATCGCCAAGAGGAATTTCCTTTTCCTTTTCGTCCTTTTGATATGAGTGGACCTTAAGCAGGTACTCGCCATTTGGCTTTTCAGTAATGTCTACAGCCTGAGTATAATCGCTGTTATCAAATAGCAGGCACTCCTGGCTCTTTACCTTTTCCTTATTCATGTTCTTTACTTGAATAAGGCTCGCCCTGTTATATATAGGCTCGTTTTCAAGCGGAAGCGCGTCTTTTTCGTGTCCAATTCTAATTGCAAGTTCTTCGTCCTGAATAGTGCCTGCAATATTAAGAATTATTGGCACAGATACAGTCTTCTTGTCTTTCATTTTTTCTCCTTTTGCAATTCTTTCATTTTTTTAGCCGTGCAGTCCTTTGCTGCAATTTCCTATAACCTTTGTTATAGGAAGCCTCTGCGGGCATCTTGTTTCGCAGCGTTTGCAGCCGATACAAGGTCTTGGAAGAAGCCCTTTTTGGTAAATCTCAGGATATATTTCCCAGACGGTATTTCTTGCGCTCATAACTTTTTTGTTATATAGCCTTAAGATTTCCGGAATGTTTATATCCTGCGGGCATTCTATGCAGTAGTTACAGCCGGTGCAGTTTATAAGTGCTTCCTTTTGCAAGGCAGCTCCCGCATCAGACACCGCCTTTACTTCCTTTTCCGTTAGACCTGCGCCAGATAAGAAAGTTACATTTTCCATAACTTCTTTAGGGCTTTCCATGCCGGATAGGATACAGGCAACATTCGGAAGGGAGCTTACAAAGCCAAGTCCAAGCTGCGGGTATGTCCTGTTATTTTCCTTCCCTGCTTTGTCTAAGATTTTCTTTACCTTTTCGCTATACAGGTCTATTAGGAAACCGCCTCTGAGCGGGGACATTACCATGATAGGTTTGTTATACATGGCTGCAATCTCGTTCATTTCCTTTGCGTTCTTACCGTACCAGTCCATGAAGTTAAGTTCAAGCTGCACAAAGTCAAGTTCTTCGCCGTATCTATCAAGGATTTCCCGAAAGAGCTTCGGTCCGCAATGAAATGACGCGCCCGCATAGTTTGAAAGACCTTCCTTTTTCTTTTCGATAACAAAATCGAATACGCGGCTTCTTTCTGCAAGCGCCCAGTTTTCCTCTTCTACTTGCTGCACATAGTAGAAGTCGAAGAAGTCAACGCCGAGCCTCCTTTTCTGTTCCTCGAATATGTCATTTACCGTCTTATATGATGCTGCGTCCCAAAGGGGCATCTTGTCTGCAAGGTAGTAGCTATGCCTTGGATATCTTTTTACCACCGCTTCCCGAAAGAACGGCTCGCACTCCCCTCTCAGGTAGTTATATCCTACATCAAAGTAATTTACACCGCGCTTCATGCACTCGTCTATAATCTTAAAGCCGAGGTCATAGTCGAGGCTTCCGTCTTCCTTAAATGGCACTCCCCCTACGCCCATTCCAAGGCGGGGAAGTATCGCATCTTTTATAACCGTATACTTCATTCCTTTGCTCCTCCCTACGCCCCCAATGCTTCTTCGAGCGCGCCGCTTCTTTCCGAAAGCGCCGCCCGGATATTCTCAAAGCGATGGTCTTCCTCGTTTGAGCCGTCGTAGTCAGTGAGAAGAAACCTATCATTAAAGAGCAGCTTGTCAGGGTCTATCTCGTTAAACGATGTGAACAGCTCCCACTCTTTTCCCGAAAGGGTGCAGTCTTTATTGTAGGACAGTTCCCCTAGTTTATCGCCAAGCCCAATGAACTTCACAAGCTCCGGTATCTCTGTCGGAAGAACTCTGTTGTTTACAGTCAGTAGCCACTTTGCGTAAAAGTTAAGTTCCTCAAAAGGAACTTCCATAAGTGCGCGGTACATACAAAGAAGGTTTGCTCTTACCTCGTCGCACTGCACCTTGCTTATCTTATCCGCATAGTCCAGTTCTTCGATATCACGCATCGGGCATCTTCCGCGGCAGAAGTTGAACATATCGCATTTCCTGCATTTTCTGAGTTTTCTGTCCCGTTCTTCCTCGAACTTTCTATACTTCGGAGAGTCATATATCTCTTCAATGGAGTTAAACTCCTTGACATTTCCAAGGTCGTATCTTTCCTTAAGCGGTCTGTCGCAAGGGAAGATTTCGCCGTTTGACATAAGCCCAAGCTGCGTTCTCAGGCAGTCGTCGCCCTGATCGCAGGCGGAACCTATTCCGGTATACAGAAGCTGAAAATATGCCGCTGCGAACCTGTCAAGTGCGGGGGTTTTGTCCCTGAGCCAGTATTTGAAGTAGTCCGTCGCCAGTTCCTCATACTTTTCCCTGTCTTGAATAAGGCTCTGGGATATTTCCTTTGCGCTTCCCTCATTGAATATCGGAAGGAAAGTGTTTGGAAGCTGCACATCTTTATAGAAGTCGTACAGCTCCTTTATGTGTTCAAGACCTCTTGCGGTCAGAACCTCAAGATTCCCTACATCTACCCCGTTATCCTTTGCATCGAGGATCTTGTCAAAGATTTTCGATGAAAGCTTTTCCGCTCTATTTCCGTAGCGAAGATCCGCCTCGAGTGCGTTGTATGAGCTTCCAAGCTGAATTCCGCATAGCTTAAACAGCTCGAACCATTCTTTATTAAGATTTGTACTGTTTGTCTGCATAGTTGCGTTGAAGGTGGCGTAAGGATATTTTGTAAATATCTCGCCCATTACCTTGCGGTAATATGCAACCCCCGCAAGGGTCGGCTCACCGCCGTGGAAAGTTACGACAATGTTTCTTGCGTACCTTGTTGCCATGTCGATAAAGTGGTCGATGTCTTCAAAAGAAATGACCTCATTATGCCCTACCATGTTGCGGTAAGGCGTTTCATAGCAGTACGCACAGCTTATGTTGCAGCGGTTTGTTATCTTAAGGAAGATGTTAATCGTGTCAACCTTCGGTCTTTCTATGAGGTAGTATTTTTCGTCAAGGTGCATTTCAAGGTCGAAGATTGCAACCTCAAGCTCAGTCTTGGGATCTACCGGAAGATCCAAGAGGTACTGCTGCTTCTCATCGTTTGTCGGCAAAATGAAGTACAGAAGCGGATATTCCTTTTTTATCTTAATTCTACCGCTGCATCCTTCGTCTACTCTCTCGCAGAAATAGTCCCATTTAAGGTAGTCCTTCTCCGAAAGAATTTTGAGTATGATATGATTTTCTTTTTCTGAGCGCAGCTGAAAACTTACGACCTCCACACCGGGAAGCGTATAGACCTTTTCCTTTAATTGATATTCTTTCATCTTTGCATTTTCCTCGCTAAATTCCCTCTGAGCTGAGGACGAAGATCTCATAAGGTGATTGGCGTCCTCCCAATTGATCGTCGGTCCAACAGTAGTATACGAATGTGATGTGTCTTGTTTCACCCTTCTCAGGAAGCCATTCCAGGCAATCAAAGTTCTCAGATTTTTTCTTGCATGTTACATCAGCTCCAACCTGCGCGGCGATAAGGCTCTCTGAGATAAGAGAATCAGAGGCAAAGACCTTCTCAATCTCTATGTTTTTCACTTTTAGGTTCAGCCCCTTAAGAGCCAGCGGGTTTGTATTATGATACTCATCGCTGAGAGACTCAAATTCCGGGAAGACACCATCGAATGCGGAAATGGCGCTGTCATAATATTTCCAATATGCGGCTTTGAGCTTATAAAATGATTGATTATATCCTGCGGTAAAATTATATACGCAATTTTCAAGATCGCACATGAAGCCGTTCAAATCCTCGTAGATTGGAATTCCCTGGCGCTCCGCAGACTCGATTATCTTGCTTTGTAGCTTTGCCCCGCTAAGTGCCATCATCTTTTCCCCGCTTAGCCATATATATTTACTGTCTGCCGGGATGATATATTCTTCGCAAAATTCCCTGCTAATCGTATCCCCATAGGCATTTCCGATGTGTTTAGTTTTAGTGTATACCTTATATACGGAGTCCTCGTCGATTTTGCTGTCAAAGTAGTCAAGCTCATCGCTTGGCTGTGCTTCGGTATACATCATAAGACCGTAGCATACCGCCGCCGTTGCAAGCATTAGCCCGATTATGAACAAAAATGCTTTTTTAACCTTTCCCATGATAATGTCTCCTTATTAATATTATATATTGAAATACGTTTCTACTTTTCTTATATTCATTTTGAGTGGAAAGTCTTGTTATTTTTTTTTATTATCACAGGCGAAGAAGCCTTGATAAGAATATTATCCTCCAAAACTACCTCAGCGAATACGCGGTGAAGACCGCAGGGAATGGATTCGGGAATTTTGATTTTTGCATGGATCGCATTTCCCTCTTTGGATGCGTCAATACGAGTTTCGTATCCTGAGATTCCTATGCAAAACTTCTTTATTTTCTTTCCCTGAGGAGGTTCTAATTTTAGGTCAAGATACTCCTTTCGCCTTACGGTCTTTTCGTGGCAAAATACCAGCCTATGCGGCTCAAGAACCCTCACGGCTACCTCCGCTCTGTCAAAGGTCCTTCTCCCTGAAAGATTTGTCAGGACTACCTTGAGCCTGTAATTTCCCGGTGTGAGAAGATCTACCTTGTGATAAGCCTCTTCTATGCGTTCGGAGAGTATTTCACCCTCATCTGCCTCCTCTATGACAAGATGCATGCAATGAATATCCGGATTAAAGTTTTCTGCCCTTATGTTTATGTGCGCCCTGTCAGCCTTTTCTTTTGTTGTAGTCAGAAAGAGCCTTGGATTTTTCCTCGAAAAATCAAGATAAAACCACGCTGAAAAATCTTTCATCCCAATTTGCAATATTTTTTCCCGGACGAAACTTTTGCATTCCGGATCCGAATACTCCGCAAAGTGCATCTCAAAGGAAGGTTCCGGCTCCCTTTCGGCAGGAACAAAAAACAGTGCCCGCTTATCTCCGGCGATTTGCATTCCGTTCTCATCCAGCGGCAAAATGCCTTCATATTTTTCACTTCCTCTCTCTCCTCTTATCACGGGTCTAAGGCTCATCTTGTGATAGAGGCCTCCTCCAAATCTCCATCCCTTAGCTTCCAGAAGATAGCCTTTTTCTTCTCGCATTGGATGATTTAGCAAGACATTATTCACATATG
>CAVGEP010000103.1:0-6112 GCA_963628105.1 Alistipes communis | reverse complement strand
CACATCCGCCATCGGGGTATCCCAACCGTAGACAGACCCGTTTTCCATTGCGGCAACCTGTGCGGGAGTAACGCCAAGTTCCCCGTTCTTTTCTGTAGCATCCTTCCGGTTTTCTGTGGCATTGCACCCATACTGCGGAAAGAGTTCGTAGGAATCCTCACCGTAGCGAATCAGGATGCGTTCCCCCGTGAACGGCTGAACCCCGTAACAGCGTTCGGGCAAACCAACACGCATAGCAAGGGCGGTCATCAAGGTCATACGGTCGTAGACAAACAGCGAAAACTGTCTGCGGTCGTTCCACGGGGTACAGGCAAGGTACCACACCAGATTCTCGTTCAGGATGCGGAATCCCCAGCACTCCCGACCGAACGCCATCGGAATATGGGATTTTCTGCGGTTGCGGCAATATCCCTCCATCTGCACCCTTCCGCAAAGGATGCGGCGGGCATCGGGACTGCACAGAAAGTGCAGAACCTCCGCATACTCCGCCCGAACCGTTTCCGGCAGGTTTTCGTCCGTCTGTAAGCCGCTCTCACCAAAGCAACCGCGCAGGAAACCGAGAAATCCGATTGCCGGATCTCCGTCCTCCAAGAACAGGTCTTTTTCAGCCCACAGGACTGTCCGTTCCAGTTTCACAGTTATTCTCCTTTTCTTCGGTCAGAAACGAAAGCAGATCTTCTTTGCGCAATGCCTCCTGTAGAAGGCACACCGTTTCAAGGTCGCCACGGCTCAGGGTTCGGATGCGCAGAAGTTCATACATGGGCAGTCCGATAATATCCCGTTTGGTGTGATACCCGTTCTCCACCAGTTTGCGGAGAATGAGAATGTTGTGCGAATTGAGTTTTGCCATTACCGTTCCTCCCGTTCGGTTTTTGTTTTTGGTGTCCTGCACGATGCAAGCGTTTTCTTTGCAAAGTCCGGCAGTCTATCTTCGGGGACGATACCGAGAACCTCCGGTCGTTCGATCCGACAGGATGCCCCGCTGTAAAGGTTGGTGCAATAGCAGGCGCGTCCCCGACTGTTCGCCTCCGCACCGAAACCACCCGTGACATAGTAAAGCTGACCCGACAAATCGCGGTAGCTGTCATCCAACGCATCCGGCTTCAGGGCAACCACTTTGCCCTTGATGCTCCTCTCATACGGTGCCGGCTCTACATCGTCCTTTCCGAAACACGGGGCAGCAGCATCTCCTTTGGCGCTTTTCTCTGCTTCCAGTCTGACGGCTTCTGCCCGGAGGTCATCTGCGAACAGCTTCATGATCTCCTCGTATCGGTCTGAGCAAAGCGCATCCGTGTATTCCATCAGCAAACCGTTCTGTGTGCAGATACATTTCATATACGGATGCGATTCCTGCGGATCTTCGGATCTGGCATAAATCAGCCGTTTATCGCCAATCCACAGGGAAATCCGCACCGTGTATCCCGCAATGACTTCTTTTTCTTCCTGTTCCATATCCGCCCCTCACTTGTTGTACCAATCGTCATAAACCGTGCCGGAGATGACGATCTCATTGGATAGCCGAACGGATTCCAGATACCCTGCCGGCGTCCAGATGCCGCCGGTTTTCAGTATCACGCGATAACTGCCGTCCCGGTGGTAAAGAGGAATGAAGTGAACCCTTGCGCCGCCTGCGTCCGTATTGCCGGCAAACTGATAGTAGTTTCCGACCGGCACAAGCGTTTCGGCTCGTCCGTCCACTGCCTCGTACCCATACTCCGGGAAAAGTGCCGTGACATTCTGAATTCCCGTATAGGAAGATGCAGGAGCCATCGAAACCCCGCTGACGGCGTTCATGGTTCCTCTCCAACGGAGATTCACACCGTAGCCGGACTTCATCTGCCAGATACCGTTCACCTTCGTTGCCGTCGTACAGGAGGCATCCGGCGTCAGTGACGGTCTTGTGAGCGACGCACGGATTCCGTACTTTTTCAGCACAAATGCTCCGTTCTCATATACCCACTGCGTCCAGGTTGCGGAAGCACTTTTTGACGCAGGTCGTTCTGCGTCCGGTCGGTAATCGGCAGGCGCTTTTTCCTCATAACGGGTATCCGGTGTACGGTAAGTGCCACGCACCTGCGGAAGAATGGCAAACTCGCGGCTGTTGTTGTCGGGATTGCGCTCATCGGCAAGATGGTCACTGTTGATACGGCACTGCACCCAACACATTCTTCCGACCGCCTTGTCGGGCACTCTCCACTTGAACCAGACAAGATTGGTTCCGTTGGCGGGAACAACCACCTGCTCCCATTTGGCGGAAACAAGCGCCGTCTCTCTGCCGTCGATGATCGTGTAAACCACAAAATCCGCACGGAGGTTATCAGACGGATAAATATCGGTCATTCCCTCATTTCCGATATAAAAGGAAGTCACGACTTCCTCTCCGGCATAGAACTCTCCCGCCCCGGATACCGGTTCCACATTGGTTTCCACAACACGCTCCACCGTAAAGGTGGCAGACGCCGTATTGTTACCGGTTCTCTTTTCGTTCTGGTAATCCGCCCGGTTCACCCAGACGGTCAGCGTCTGTTCTCCCTCCAGTCCTCCGCAGGCAAGAGAGAATGTCACATAATTCACGCCGTATGCCACAAAATCCACCGTAGTCGAATAGATTTCTTTGTCGCCGATCCATACCGATACAGGGATGCCGCTGTAAGCGTTATATCTGTCCCAGTTGTCCGGACGGAACCTTACCGAAACGCTTTCAAACTGTTTTGCCGTATCCGGCGTGACAGTCAGATCACGGACAGAAAAGTCGTAGTAACGCTCTCTCCAGACTGCATAAAGCGTAGCGTCCCCTTCCTCGGTATAAACGCCGCCTGCCGCCCAGGTCGGTGCGGTTGCTTTCGGGGTGGTACTCCAACCGAGAAAATCATATCCATCCCTTGTCGGTACTCCGGCAGGCAGAATCAGATCGTTGCCATAGGTCTTGGTCACGCTTCCGGGAGCGTTTTTACCGCCGTTCGGATGGAAAGATACAACATAGGTGTGAACTTCCCAGACGGCGCTCAGCGTCATGCTTTCATTCACCGAATAGTTTGCTCCCGGCTGATAATCTACCTCTCCGGAACCGTTTTTGCTCCAACCGAGGAAGGTATAACCCTTGCGCGTCGGGATGACCGAAGAAAGCGTCAGGTCAATGTTCTCGGTTTTGGTCTGTGTTGCCGGTGCGCCGGTACCGCCGTTTGCAGAATAACTGACGGTATAGGTTTCGGGAATCTTTTCCCAAACGGCATACAGCGTGCGGCTGACATTGGACCTGTAATAATCCCCCGGCAGATACATCGCAGACAATGCCGTTGAATAGGGACTCCACCCACGGAATACATAACCGCTTCGGGTCGGCTCCGTAAACGGAATCGTAGTAGGTGCGGAATACCGCTTATTGATGCTGCCCGGCGCACCGGTTCCGCCATTGGCGTCAAAGGAAATCGTGCAGGTCTTTTCATTCCAGACCGCATACAGAGTCCGATTGCCGTTTGCACTCAGCACACTGCCCGGCGCATAGACCACACTTCCGTTCCGGACGGTACTCCACCCTTTGAAGGTATAACCGGAACGGGTAGGCGTGATTTTGGAAAGCGTCAGATCCGTAAAATGCTTTTTGGTCTGCGTTGCCGGCGCTCCGCTGCCGCCGTTTGCATCATACGAAATCTGATAGGTGTTCTCGTAATAATAAACCGTCTTGCCTGCGGGAGTATCCTGAAAAGTTCCGGTCACACGGGACTCGGACGGTGTGAATCCGGTTATGGTTGGAGACACCACCGAATAACTGCTCCCGACTTTACCTGTCAGCATTTTCGATTCGGACGGTCTTCCGCTGCGGTCAAAATACGCATAGGAAATACAGACCGTGCTTGCCTTGACATAATACACGGTATAACTGGCGCTTCCCTCCCGCACATAGTTGGATGCCGGAAAGCGCTTTTCCATTCTGCTGTACGGAACGGAGGCATCGTTGTCATTTTTCAGAAGATACCCTGAAATAGTGGGCGACGGCACGGACAGCGTTGTGGTGGTTGCGTTGACCGTCGTTGTAAAAGTCGGGGCAAGCGTTTTCCCCGATTCGTCTTTGTAATAAACAGAGACTTTCATTGCGTAATAATAATCGGCGCTTGCCGGAATCGCAAGAACGCCGAACAGGGATACCATGGCAAGCAAAAGCGCAAGCCACCGGAATTTTGTTTTCGTTTTTCTCATTCGTCCTCTCCTTTCACGCCGGGGGCAACAATGACTTCGCCCTCAATACCGGGTTCCTCCCGTCTGCCGGAATCCTGCTTTTTGTCTCCGACATCCACCGTCACATCCGGATCTCCTTCGGGCTCCTCCTCACCATCCGGATCTTCGGGGTCTGTCGGTGTGGTCGATTCGGGCTTCGTCGGTTCTGTCGGTATATCGGGTCTGTCCGGTACATCCGGAACGGTTGGCTCCGTTCCGTCCGGCTCCGTAACCGCAGGTGTATCCGTGTCCGGAATGTCTTTTTTGCGGTTTGCCATCACGATGCCTACCACCACAAGAGCAACGGCAAGCAGGACGGCAAGCACACCGACCACGGTTTTTACATGAATGGTTCTTCTCATATATCCTCCTATTTCAACTTATAAAATGATCCGGTTTCCACCGGAACGGAAATGTCCGTGATGTGCTGTCCGAAAACGCGGAACGGAACGATCAGGCGATAACTGACCTGTACCCCGAAACCGCCCTCCATAGTGACTGTAATTTCCGGTCGTTCCATCACAGAAACCGCCATGCCGTCCCGGTACACCGTCCGGACTTCCGTCTGTGGCAACCCGAATCCGAGCGCACGGTACGCCCTGTCGGAAAGAAAGGACGCTTCCACATAATCCGAATAGCGATTCCCCTGTTTCAGAGCATCATAATAAGCTACCGCCTCTTCGGTAACAGCAGAATCCAGACTTTGTTTTACCTCTTCCTTCTGTACCCTAATGATGTTCATAACATCGGCGTAGCTCAGCCCTACCACAATCAACATGGCAACAAAGAGCGTGATCACACAGACAAAAAGATAGGAAAATCCGTTTTTGTTCTTGCATATTTTCATAGCCGCACCCTACTTCCAGTAAACTTCGGAAAGCCCCGATGCAGTCGCCGTCAGTTTGACCGGAAACAGCACCCCACCGAAGCCGAGGATGGATGTCTCCATCTCCAGAGAAACGGAAATGACATCGCCAAGCTGGACCTTTCCGGTTGCCGCATCGTAATATGCCGCCGTCCAGTTCACGGACGGATGCAGTCCCGTTTCCTCGCACAACTGTGCGTACCGCTTCTGCACCTCCTGCCCAACGCTCCCGCTGACGGTTGCGGCGTCGATGAGTTCGCTTGCCATATAGCGCAGGTCCTGCTTTTTGGAAACCAGACCGAACACGCTGACAAGCAGCACAAGCAGGAAGGACACGACAAGGACGGCAACCGCCACATCCACATACCCTTCCGCCCGTTTGGTTCGTAATTCTTTCATGCACACCTCCTCAGAACAGCCCGCCGAGCGATGTCAGAAGCACCTGCCCGATGACTGCGATATAAATGAGCATGAAGCAGCACAGGAGCGCCATGGAAAGTTTCCGCACCTTTCGTGGAACGGCATTTGCCTGCGCCCGCAGAAGCTGCCGCTGGTAGTCTGAAAACTTCATCGAAAGCTGCGCCCAGTACATGGAGTTGTCGTCCCCGTGAATCAGGGAGATCAGCCCGCGCGTGACATCGGACAGCATGGTTGAGCCGACGCGGGATTCCAGTCGCGTCAACGCCACTTCCTGATTACCCGACCGCATATCCGCTACGGTAATCTCCAACTCCTCCCGCATCTCCTCCCCTGCGTGGGCGCGGTAGGAATCCAGCATATAGATGACATCATGGCTGTGCTGCATGGTTTTCTCAACCGTGCCGACCAGTCTCGGCAGTTCGTACTCGATTCTCGTGCGACGGGTGCGGATTTTCTTTCCGACCTTGCGGTACTCCAGAAACCAGACCGTCACCGCAATCGCAAGAACCACAAGCGACAGCACCTTTGCCACAAAGAACACGGGAATTGCAAAGATACCGACCGCCAATGCTTTGGTCAGTGCGTCCGCAACATATCCTTCCGGCGTGGTAT
>CAVGEP010000102.1:0-6127 GCA_963628105.1 Alistipes communis | reverse complement strand
GCAGTACCTCAACTGCCCGATTGCCATTATCGACAAGAGAAGACCAGAGCCCAACAAGAGCGAAATCATGAACATCATCGGTAACATAGACGGTAAGAACTGCATCATCATCGACGACATGATTGACACCGCAGGAACGATCTGCAATGCGGCGAATGCCATCAAAGATCTGGGGGCAAAGGCTGTATTCGCAGCGGCGACCCACCCAGTTCTTTCCGGCCCTGCCGTAGAAAGACTGGAAGCCTCGGCAATCGAAGAGCTGGTGCTTCTCAACACCGTGCCACTTCCGGAAGAAAAGAAACTGGAAAAGATGACCTTCCTTTCCGTAGCACCACTGTTTGCGGAAGCCATGACCAGAGTATTTACCAACGGCTCCATCAGTGTACTGTTTGACTAATCGCACTAAGCGCAGGATAAACGCAAGACAAATAAAAGAAAAACAAAGAGAAATAAAAGAAAAACAAAAGAAATAGAAAGGATCATGATCCCGTGTATATCATCGTAGGCCTCGGAAATCCCGGCAGAAAATATGAAAATACCAGACATAATATGGGATTTATAGCCGTAGACCTGCTTGGGGAGAAGTACGGCATAAAAATCGACAAGATAAAATTCAAAGCCTTGGTGGGTGAGGGCAGAATCGCCGGCCAAAAGGTTTTGCTTGTAAAACCGCAAACTTTCATGAACCTCAGCGGCCAAAGCGTCGTTGAGGTCATGAATTTTTACAAGGAAGAAATCGAAAACCTCATCGTCATTTACGATGACATCGACATTCCAACGGGAAGCATTCGCCTTCGTAAAAAGGGAAGCGCCGGCACCCACAACGGAATGCGAAACATCGTCTACCTTTTGGGGGAAGATGGATTTCCTCGGATTCGGGTAGGAATCGGCAGCGAAAAAAAGGTCGATCTCATCAATTATGTAATCGGCGGCGTGTCAAAGGGCGAAAAAGAGCTTTTAGAGGAGGCTCTCACCAGGGCGGCGGATGCAGCGGCCTGCATCGTCGAAAAAGGAATAGACAAAGCCATGAACGAGTATAATGTAAGGCAAAAGAAGGAAGAAAAAGATGATTAACATTTCAGGAATATCCGAAAGCCGAACCGCCCCGGTCATAGCCGATCTCGCAAAAGAAAAGAATCAAAGCATTATCATCGTGTCCACAGATGTGCGGGCAAGGAGGCTTGCTTTGGATCTTTCTTTTTTTGTCAGGGACAAAGAAATCATCACCCTTTCCGGGGAGGAACAGTTCCTGCTGCGATTTGCGGCGAAAGACCACGAGCTTCTCATACAAAGACTAAAAGCCCTAAAGGCACTGCGAACGGGAGAACCTGTCATCGTAATCGCGCCGGTTTCCGCTGCCATAAAAAAGATTACTCCCCATCGCTTTTTTGAAGAAACTTCTCTGAAAATACGCCTCGGCGAGGAGATGGAAATAAGCGAGATCAATAAGAGCCTTTCCCTGATGGGCTACGAAAGATGCAATATCGTTGAAACCAGAGGGCAGTACAGCCTCCGGGGCGGCATCGTGGATATATTTACGCCGGACGGGGATTACCCTTACAGGGTAGAATTTTTCGGAAACGAAGTGGATTCTATCCGAACTTTCGATACGGAGACCCAGCGCTCGGTGGCAAACCTCAAATTCGTTGAAATCTATCCGGCAGAGCAGATCGTAAAGGACGAAGAAATTTTCAAGCAGGCATCGAAAAAGCTCAGGGCGGATTATGAGCGGGCGGCAAAGGAAATGGCTGCAAAGGACGAGGAAATCGCCCAAAATATCCGAAGAACCGCTGACGAAATCTGCGAATACATCGAACAGGTTTCAAACCTCCAGCTTCTGGAAAATTACATCGGATATTTTTACGATGAGCCAGAATACCTCTGGGATTATATGGCGGGCGGTATGCTGATGGTAGACGACCCGGACAGAATCGAGGAAGTTCTTGCTCATCGGACATTGGACCTTAGGGAAGACTTTAAGGTAATGCTCTCCCGGGGGCAGGCAATTCCGAAAGATGTTTCCGTAATCTCAGGCGAAAACGATTTCCGCAAGGCATATAAATATCCCGATGTGGCGGTGTTTACGCCATTTCCGAAGCGAATTGCAGGCATCGACAATTTTGACAAAGTATATAATCTGAACACTCGGCAGGTGCTTTCCTTCGGGGGCAAGATGAATGTGCTGGAAACAGAGCTTAAGGCTTATGCGAAAAAGGGCTACCGCATTACAATCGTATGTTCCTCAGATGAAAAACTGGAAAACCTGCGGGAATTTGCGGAGAGAATCGGACTTGAGGGCAAAATAAGCTTTGAAAAGGGAAGCCTCACCGCGGGAATCGATTTTCCGAGCGAAAAGTTTTGCTATATCTGTGAGGCGGACATCTTCCCAAGCCACAAGACGAAAAAACGCAGGAAATTCAAGGATAAGGGCAGCAAAATCCAGTCCTTCTCGGACATGCGGGAGGGGGACTATGTGGTTCACGAAAACCACGGCATCGGCAAGTTCGTAGGCATCCAGCAGCTCACCGTCCAGGGCGAAAAAAAGGACTACATCAAGATAAAATACGCGGGCTGCGATATGCTCTATGTTCCGGTGGAGCAGATGGACATCGTCCAGAAATACATCGGTTCGGACGGTATCGCCCCTAAGATAAACAAGCTAAGCGGCGGCGAGTGGAAGGCTACCAAGGCGAAGGCAAAGGCGGAAATCGCCGTAATGGCAAAGGATTTAATCGATCTTTACGCCCAGCGCAAGATGCAGCCGGGCCACAGCTTTCCTGCGGATACCGTCTGGCAGCGGGAGTTCGAGGACGCCTTTCCCTACGAGGAAACGGGGGATCAGCTCAGGGCGACAGAAGAAATCAAGAGGGACATGGAAAAGCCCTTTTCCATGGATCGGCTCCTCTGCGGCGATGTGGGCTTCGGAAAGACCGAGGTTGCGGCAAGGGCACTGTTTAAATGCGTTTCCGACGGCAAGCAGGCGGCGGTGCTGGTGCCTACCACCATACTGGCAAACCAGCACTATTATACCCTAAAGGAACGCTTCGAGAAATTCCCATTCAAGGTGGAGGTTCTTTCCCGATTCCGAACCGCCGCCCAGCAGAAGAAAATCATCGAGGATCTGGAAAAAGGACAGATCGACCTCATCATCGGCACCCACAGGCTCCTTTCCGGAGATGTAAAATTCAAAGATTTGGGGCTTCTGGTGGTGGACGAGGAACAGCGCTTCGGGGTGGAGGACAAGGAAGCCATCAAGAAGATGAAGCAAAATGTGGATGTTTTGACCCTTTCCGCGACGCCGATTCCGCGAACCCTGAATATGTCCATGACAGGAATCAAGGACATGAGCATCATCGAGGAGCCGCCGGAGGAACGATACCCTGTTCAGACCTATGTGCTGGAGCAGGACGATATGCTGATAAAGGATATCATCGAGAGGGAGCTGGGCAGAGGCGGCCAGGTCTATGTGGTTTTCAACCGGGTAAAGGGCATTCAGAAAATTGCGGACAGGATTTCGGAACTTGTGCCTGAGGCGGAGGTTGCGGTGGGCCATGGGCAAATGAATGAACACAACCTGGAGGATGTGATGGTTGGGTTCATAAGCGGCGAAAGCAACGTACTTGTGGCGACGACGATTATCGAGTCCGGAATCGACATTCCGAATGCAAACACCATGATCATTATGGATTCCGACAGATATGGGCTTTCGCAGCTGTATCAGCTGAGAGGGCGGGTGGGGCGCTCAAACCGCATCGCCTATGCCTATTTGATGTATCAAAAGGACAAAGTCCTCACGGAGGTTTCCGAAAAGCGCCTCAGGGCGATAAGGGAGTTTACGGAGTTCGGGGCGGGATTTAAGGTCGCCATGCGGGATCTGGAAATCCGAGGTGCCGGAAATCTTCTGGGAACGGCACAGCACGGCCACATGATGAGCGTGGGCTACGAGCTTTATTGCAAGATGATAGACAACGCTGTTCGGGCCCTTCAAGGGGAGATCATAAACGACGAAAAGGAAGAGGCGAGCATAGAATTTCCTGTATCGGCTTACATTCCGAAGCAATATATTGAAAACGAGTCCCTAAAACTCTCCATGTACAAAAAAATCGCTTCTGTCAGGAGCGAGGAGGACGAGGACGAAATCATCGACGAAATGCTTGACCGCTTCGGCGATGTGCCCCAGGCGACAATAAACCTCGTCAAGATTTCTCATGTGCGCTATCTTGCAGGAGAACTTGCCATAACCCGGATTCACGCGGAAGAAACGGCGAAGCTTCCGGGGCAGAAGCTGACGGTGAAGAATAACGCCGCGATAAAGCTCCTCTTCGAATTTGCGGAGAAAAATCCCCTCAGCGGATATGCGCTTTTTAATCTCACGGAAAAATTCGGGAAAAAGGTTTTCATACACGGGGGCACCCAGCCTTTCATACGGATTTCCACGGATCATACCCATATGCTACAGGACAGCATAGAGATGCTAAAAACTTTATATGCAGACAAAAAAACGGCAGCGGCTTCAAAATAGAGGCGTGATGTTTGCTTGAAACCACAGGCGCAAATTATGGTATCTTGCTGATAGGAGAATATGTAAAACAACAAGAAAAGAGGGGAAGAAAATGGCAAGCAAGATTAGAGAAAAAGCCAAAACTGCCAGAAGCGCGCAGGAACTTTTGAACATTGCCAAGGCTGAAGGCGTGGCAATGACCGAGGAACAGGTTTTTATTTTTTGTTGCCTCAATTTTTTATTTTTGCCTCAGTTTTTCAGGCACCCGATGGGAACCACATAAACCCCATCTTTACGGCGATATGCCCAGTCGCCAATTCCCGTCAGAACCATAAGAAAAGAGGGCGCATTCATTTTATCGGTATCAATTTTTGCTGCCATTGCTTTCAAACTTTTTGCGCCTTCTTCAATGAATTTGTCCCCGCCGAGCTTGATTTCAATAAGACCGTATTTGCCGTTCCTCAGATGTATAACCGCGTCGCATTCCTGCCCGTCTTTATCTCGATAGTGATAAACTTCGCCGCCCAACGCATCCGCAAAAACACGCAGATCTCTGATGCAGAGTGTTTCAAACAGAAAACCGAAGGTCTTTAAGTCATTTATCAGGTCATTCGGACCGATTCCCAAAGCCGCGGCAGCGATAGAAGGATCGATATAGTAACGGGTATCAGCGGAACGAATGGCGGTTTTTGACCTCAAATTCGGATTCCAGGCAGGCATATCCTCCACCACAAAGATCTTGCGAAGTGCATGAACATAAGAGGCAACGGTTTCCTCACTGATTGGCGTTTCATCGTTTGCGGCAATATCTTGGGCAAGGGCGGTATTTGGTACTTGACATCCTTGATTCCTCGCATAGGAACGCATAAGGCGCTTCACTCTTTCGGCATTCTTTTGTACATTATCTGCCCGGTTAATATCAGAGTGAACAACGGCATCATAGTAATCAACAGCTTGATCCAAAGCGATTTCATCACGCATATCCAACGCTTGGGGCCATCCCCCTCGACACACGAGGAAAGCCAGCCGGTCAATACGCAAACCCGAAGTTCCGTCAATCTCCGCCGTTCCCTCAAACAGATCTTTCAAACAGACCTCGCCTGTGGAATCTCCGGACTCATACAAGCTCATTGGTCGCATGGTCAACCAAGTGAAGCGTCCTGTACCGGAGTGGGTAATTTCCTTGGTATCTGCGGGAACAGCAGAGCCAGTTAGAATAAATTGTCCAAGTTCATCACGATGGTCAACCTCAAAACGAATCGCATCCCAAAGCTTTGGGGCAAGCTGCCATTCATCAATCAACCTCGGAGCAGCCCCGCTTAATAATCGCTTGGGGTTCAGCTCGGACATAGCAATGTTCTGTTCTTTCGTTTCCGGGTCATCCATATACAAAATGCTTGCGGAAAACTGTTCCGCGGTGGTAGTTTTTCCACACCACTTCGGCCCCTCAATCAGTACGGCGCCTTTACCATCCAACTTTCTTTTCAGAAGATCGTCGGCAATTCTTTTTCTGTAATTCTTCAATCGAAACACCTCATCTCCATTTGCATTATCCATATTATATACCGTAATCACGAATCTTACAACATTTTTCCGACGGTTGGCGAAGAATTTTTCCGACGGTTG
>CAVGEP010000101.1:3518-6147 GCA_963628105.1 Alistipes communis | reverse complement strand
GATAAAGAAAAGCAAGAGGTAAGGATGGAAGAAAGAGAAAAATTAAATGAAATGGAAGAAAAAGAGCGAATAAACAAGATGGGAGTCATGCCCATAAAAAAATTATTGCTGAATATGGCCTGGCCTGCGATTTTGTCCATGACCATATCCGCGATGTATAATGTGGTAGACAGTATTTTCGTCGCCCAGATCAGCGAGGACGCACTTACGGCAGTTTCAATCGTAAATCCGATTCAGATGTTGATCATCGCCCTTTCCGTAGGCAGCGGGGTGGGTATAAACTCCCTCATTGCGAGGAAATTAGGGGCAAAGAAGCAGGCGGAAGCCGATCAGGCGGCAAGCACCGGACTTAGAATCGGTCTGCTAAACTATCTGGTATTTCTGGTAATTGGCGTCTTTTTTACAGGCATTTTCGTTTCGAGCTATGCGGAAAAAGGGACTTACATCTACGACGAGGCGGTAAAGTACATGGCAATCGTGTGCATCGGTTCACTTTTTCTCAATGTTCAGGTGGTATTTGAAAAAATCCTGCAGGCCACGGGCAACATGATCGGTCCGATGATTTGCAGCCTTACAGGTGCGGTAGTCAACGTAATCCTGGACCCGATCCTGATCTTCGGGCTTTTGGGGGCGCCGGAAATGGGCGTTGCGGGAGCGGCTATCGCCACGGTAATCGGACAGCTTTGCGGAATGACCGTCGGCGCAGTCATCACATTCAAGGGCGATCACCTTGTAACGCTTACAATTAAAGGCTTCAAGGTGGACTGGAAAATCGTCGCGGACATATACAAGGTAGGCTTGCCATCAATCGTAATGCAGTCAATCGGATCGGCAATGATCATTTTCTATAACAGGATTCTGGTGGACTTTTCCACTACAGCAGTGGCGGTACTGGGCGTGTACTTTAAGATTCAATCCTTCGTGTTCATGCCGGTATTCGGGCTTAACCAGGGAGCGATGCCGATTATCGGTTATAACTACGGAGCCAGGGACAAGGCAAGACTCATGGAGGCCTACAAAGAGGCGCTGAAAGTTGCGCTGGTAGTGATGGCGCTGGGAACGCTTCTGTTCCAGCTGATGCCTACCCAGCTTCTCCTGATGTTCAAGGCATCGGAGGAGATGCTCAGAATCGGTGTGCCGGCGCTGAGAATCATAAGCATTTGCTTTATTCCTGCAGCATTCGGCATCATCACGGGAACCCTCTTTCAGGGAACGGGACACGGGGTCTACAGCCTTTGCTGCTCGCTGATAAGACAGCTTATCGGCATACTTCCGCTGGCATATGTCCTCATCAGAATCGGCGGAGTAACCCTTTCATGGGCGTCTTTCCCACTTGCCGAAATCTTGGGCTTGACATACAGCGCGATTATGCTGAGGTATCTGTATAAGAAAGAGATCGAGACTCTGTAAAAAAACCGAAACCTTGTGAGAAAAAAAGAAAGGATATGCAAAAGTATCTACGAAGCAATATTATCGTATTGAATTATCATATTGTTTGTAAAAAATGCAGTCGCGAAAGCGGCTGCTTTGTATTTTTTACAAAATATTTAGCAGATATTTAACGGCTTTCGGTGTTAAAATTAGGGTGTCAAGAAGTATATTTTTCTATACATGGACGACATACTGACAAGGAAGTGACAAATATGAGACTGGGAATTGATGTAGGCTCAACAACCGTAAAATTAGTTCTGATAAATGAAAAAGGGGAAATCGTTTACAGCCGGTACGAAAGGCATATGTCCAGCGTTTTCAGCAAGGTAAGCGAACTCCTGGCAGACCTTTGCAAAGAAAAGGGAAACATTGCCGTAAAAACTGTGATTACAGGCTCCGGAGGCCTTTCCCTCGCGGACAAAATCGGCACAAAATTCGAGCAGGAGGTTGTTACCTGCTCCCTTGCGGTGCAAAAACTCATACCGGAGACGGATGTGGTTATAGAGCTTGGCGGAGAGGATGCGAAGATCACATATTTTGGCAGCACCGTCGAGCAAAGGATGAACGGAACCTGCGCAGGAGGTACCGGAGCCTTCATCGACCAAATGGCAATTCTCTTGAATACAGATGCTTCGGGGCTCAATGAGGCGGCGAAGAACTACAAGCTGATCTATCCGATAGCGGCACGCTGCGGCGTATTCGCAAAGACGGATATTCAGCCACTCATAAACGAAGGCGCTCCCGTAGAAAATTTGGCGGCGTCTATCTTCCAGGCGGTGGTAAATCAGACCATAAGCGGTCTTGCCTGCGGACACAAGATAAAAGGAAAGGTCGCATTCTTAGGCGGCCCGCTGACATACCTCTCCGAACTCAGAAAGAGATTTGCACAAACTCTTGAGCTTAAGCCGGATGAAGTGATCTTCCCGGAAAATTCAAAATATTTTGTTGCAATCGGTGCGGCGTATATGGCTGAAGGCGAGACTGAAATCTCCCTCGCGGATCTTTTGGACAGGGTAAACAGTGCTGAGTCTCAGGCAGGACTTTCCACAAAACACGTGGAGCCGCTGTTTGCCGACGAGACGGAATACGAGGCTTTCCGAGACAGACACGCAAAGGCAAAGATAAAACGCAAAGAAATCAGCCTGTGCGAAGGCCCGCTTTTCCTTGGAATCGACGCAGGATCCACCACCACAAAGGC
>CAVGEP010000101.1:0-3508 GCA_963628105.1 Alistipes communis | reverse complement strand
CTCATAGACGGCGAGAAAAATCTTCTCTACTCGTTCTACAAGAATAACGAGGGAAATCCCATAGAAACAACGAAAATCATGCTCGAGGAGCTTTATCCAAAGCTTCCGCAGGGAGCATATATTGCAAATACTACGGTTACAGGCTATGGCGAGGGACTCATCCAGGCCGGCTTCAGAGCAGATTATGGCATAATCGAGACCATGGCTCACTACAAGGCGGCGGAGGAATTTCTGCCGGGAGTTGATTTTATACTGGACATCGGCGGTCAGGACATGAAGTGCATGAGAATCAAAGACCATGCGATTTATAGCATCATGCTAAACGAAGCCTGCTCTTCCGGCTGCGGCTCTTTCATAGAAACATACGCAAAATCCGTGGATATGCCAGTCGAAGAGTTTGCCAAAGTTGGTCTGCTTTCGCAAAACCCCGTAGACCTTGGCACGAGATGTACAGTATTCATGAATTCCAAGGTAAAACAGGCCCAGAAGGAAGGAGCAAGCATCGGAGATATCGCCGCGGGGCTGTCCTATTCCGTTATCAAAAATGCCTTGTACAAGGTTATCAAGCTCAGAAATCCCGACGAAGCCGGAGAAAAAATCGTGGTGCAAGGGGGGACATTCCTCAACGAATCGGTTCTCCGGGCAATCGAAAAGGTCCTGGGCAAAGAGGTCGTAAGACCTGATATTGCCGGGATCGTCGGAGCATACGGCTGCGCTCTCATTTCGAAGAGTGAGTGGGAGAATTGCCACAAGTCAACCATCATTTCCATGGCGGAGCTGGAGAACTTCGGCGGAAAGAGCAGCAACACAAGATGCAACGGCTGCGAAAACCGCTGTATGCTCACCGTCACCAAATTCAGCGACAACGAGAGATATATAACGGGCAACCGCTGCGAAAAGGGAAGCGGCAAGAAATCCGCCGCCAGCGCACTGCCTGACCTTTACGAATACAAATTAAAGAGACTGTTTGGATATGAGCCGCTTTCGGAAAAGGAAGCAAGGCGTGGAAGCGTTGCAATCCCTAGGGTTCTGAATATGTACGAGGATTACCCGTTCTGGTTCACATTTTTCACAGAGCTTGGATACAGGGTTGTGCTTTCGCCGATGTCCACAAAGGAATTATACGAAAAGGGAATCGACAGCATTTCTTCGGATACGGCTTGCTACCCGGCAAAGCTGGTACACGGACACATCAAGTCCCTGGTAGAAATGGGAGAGAAGTGGATATTCTATCCTTGCATAAACTACGAACAGGTCGAGGACAAAAAAGCTCAGAATCACTACAACTGCCCGATTGTAGCTACTTATCCGGAAGTAATCGCAAACAATATGAGCGATTTGTTTACGGAAAATGGAGTGGAATTTTCTCATCCATTTGTTCCATATGATAATGATGAGCGCCTTGCAAAACGTATGCACGAAATCATGAAAGAAAAAGGCGTTTCGCGAAGAGAAATCGAAAGGGCGATTCGCACGGCAAGAAGAGAGCAGCTCGAGTTCAAGAAAGATGTCCAAATGGAAGGCGAAAAGGCCCTTGCGTTTGCAAAAAGATATGGCAAGAAGGCCATCATCCTCGCCGGCAGACCTTATCACCTCGATACCGAGATCAACCACGGCATCAACAAGATGATTACATCCTTTGACATGGTAGTGCTTTCTGAGGATTCGGTATGCCACTTGGGAGATTTGCCAAGACCTATCAGGGTTTTGGATCAGTGGGTTTATCATTCGAGGCTCTACAAGGCGGCAGACTTTGCCGGAAGAACCGACGGCGTGGAGATGGTCCAGCTGAATTCCTTCGGCTGCGGCGTTGACGCGGTTACCACGGACGAGGTAGAAGAAATCCTCGAAAATTCCAATAAACTTTATACTGTCCTCAAGATAGACGAGGGCAATAATCTGGGCGCGATCAGAATCAGAATCCGTTCCCTCAAGGCTGCCATGGAGGAACGCGACAAGAATAACGTAAAGGCAAACCATTGCCCGAAAGCCTTCGAAAGAAAGATTTTCACAAAGGAAATGCGCCGGAATTACACGCTGCTGGTGCCGCAGATGTCTCCTGTGCACTTCCAGTATCTAGAGGTAGCCCTGAAGGCAAGCGGGTACAATGCGGTAGTTATCCCGACGGTGGATAAGCACGCCATCGACGAGGGACTCAAGTATGTGAATAATGATGCCTGCTATCCGACGCTGGTAACTCTGGGCAAGATGATCAGTGCGCTGAAGTCCGGTGACTACGACATAGACAGGACGGCACTTGTAATGTCCCAGACAGGTGGTGGCTGCAGGGCCAGCAACTACATCGCACTCCTTCGGAAGGCGCTGAAAGACCTGAATATGGAGCAGGTTCCGGTTGTATCTTTCAATATGGTGGGACTGGAGGCAAATCCGGGATTCAAAATCGATGCGGATATGGCAAGACGACTTGTTATGGCGGCAGTTTACGGTGATCTTTTCCAGAGGCTAATCTATGCCACAAGACCATACGAGCAGGAAAAAGGCACGGCAGAAGCAATCATGAAAAAGTACGAGGCGGAGATCTTTCAGAACTGCAGAGACGGCAAGATGAGTACATACAAAAGGCTCATCCCGAGAATCGTTGAAGAATACGACAATCTGCCGCTGCGAGACATACAAAAGCCTAAGGTCGGAGTCGTCGGAGAAATTCTGGTAAAATATCATCCGGATGCAAACAATAACATTGTAGACATCATTGAGAGCGAAGGCGGAGAGGCAGTGGTATTGGACCTTATCGACTTCTTCCTCTACGGGATGTATAGCAAAAAATTCAATTACGAAAAACTTTCCGGTTCATATAAACAGTACAAGCTGAATCAGGCGGGAATCGCACTGGTGGAATGGTTCAGAAAGCCGATGCGAAAGGCTCTCAGAGAGAGCAAACGCTTTACGGAGCCGGGTTATATCGAAAAGACCGCAGAGGAAGCTCAAGCCATAGCCTCCACCGGAAATCAATGTGGCGAGGGCTGGCTCCTTACCGGAGAAATGATTGAACTTATCAAGGACGGGGTGCCGAATATCGCTTGTCTGCAGCCATTTGCGTGTCTTCCGAACCACGTTACGGGCAAAGGCATGATGAAGGCAATTCGCGAGCGCTTCCCGAGGGCAAACATAGTCGCAATCGACTATGACCCGGGAGCAAGCAATGTGAACCAGCTGAACAGAATCAAGCTGATGATGGCAACCGCCCATAAGAATCTCGAAGAGGAAATTGCCGAAAATACGCAAAGCAATAAACAAACCTCTTGAAACTGCGCAGCAACAGTGGTATAATGTCTTGGTTACAAGACAAAATCAAAGAGGTTAGGAGGTGTCTCCATGGGAAGACACGGTACAATCGCAGGCAGAAAGGCCGCGCAGGACTCTAAAAGAGCCGCAATGTTCACAAAATATGCAAGAGCAATCACTGTAGCAGCGAAAGCGGGTGGAGATCCTGAGTACAATGCAACATTAAGACTGGCAATCGAAAAGGCAAAAGCAATTTCAATGC
>CAVGEP010000100.1:0-6209 GCA_963628105.1 Alistipes communis | reverse complement strand
ACCCGAGGATATGGTGCTGGACCTTTGCGCGGCTCCGGGAGGCAAGAGCCTGGCTACGGCGGAGCTTATGCAAAATCGAGGCGAAATCATAGCAATCGATATTTATGAACACAAACTTAATCTTATTCAGGCACAAGCCTCGCGCTGCGGTATTGACATTATCCGTACAAAGTGCCATGATAGTACTGTACGGCTTCCCGAGTTTATCGGCAGAGCAGATCGACTGCTTTGTGATGTTCCCTGTTCGGGACTTGGAGTTATGGGCAGAAAACCCGAGATAAAATATCGAGAAAATCCGGATTTGGCCGAGCTCATCGAAAGGCAGGCAAGGATACTCGCCAATGCTGCTGCTTACGTGAAGGCGGGCGGGTGCCTGGTATACAGCACCTGTACGATAAACACAGACGAAAACGAAAATCAAATCGAAAGATTTTTACGTGAACATAAAGATTTTGCGGTTGACAGACAGATTCAGCTTCTGCCTACCGACGGAACAGACGGATTTTTTATTTGCAAGATGATACGGGAATAACCCGTGGAAGGAGGAAAGCTTATGCACGTCGGGTTTAAGTCCGATAAAGGGCTCAGACGAGCTAACAACGAAGACGCGTGCTTTGTGATGCTTCCGGATAAGGTTTATGTGGTAGCCGACGGTGTCGGCGGGAGCAATGCCGGCGAGATTGCCAGCAGAACTGCGGTTAAAAAAATTGCAAATTACATAAACGAACATCCAATAGCAGAGGCTACAAACCAATATGCGATCGTCAACTATCTGCAGAACTGCCTGGATGAGGCAAATCGCGAAATTTTTCGCTTGTCTCATACATATGAGGAGAACAGCGGAATGGCAACGACTGCGGTTATCGTCTATGCGATCGATAACAAAGCTTATATCACGAATGTCGGCGACAGCAGAGCCTATCTATTCAGACATGGTATGCTGGTGCAGCTCACAGAAGATCATACTTATGTAAACACGCTGGTAAAGGCGGGAATTTTGTCGAAGGAACAGGCAGAACTCGATGAACGTAAGAATATGATTACGAAGGCTCTGGGAGCAGAGCAGACCGTAGAACCGGACTTCTTCCAGGTGGAAATCATGAAAGATGATATTTTCCTCATATGCACGGACGGCCTTTACGATGAGGTTGAGCATGAGGAAATGATCGAGATTCTGGGCGGAAACCGGAGCATGTCTGATATTTGCGCAGAACTTATAAACCGTGCCAACATAAACGGCGGAAGAGACAACATAACGGTTATTTGTTTGAGAGTTACGGAGGAAGATATCGATGAGCAATAGATTATTAGCCGGAAGGTATGAACTTATAACGAAAATAGGCGAAGGCGGAATGGCGGTCGTCTACAAAGCCAGATGTCGTCTTTTGAACAGATATGTCGCAATAAAAATTTTGCGTCCGGAATTCACAAAGGACGAACAGTTTGTCGAGAATTTCAGAAGGGAATCCCAGGCGGCAGCAGGGCTTTCTCATCCCAATATAGTAAGTGTTTACGATGTCGGCCAGGAGGGGAATATTCACTTTATCGTGATGGAGCTTGTCGAAGGCAAGACCTTAAGCAAGCTAATCGAAGAAAAGGGAAGGCTCGACTACAAGGAGGCTATCAATATCACCAAGCAGGTCGCATCGGCCCTCAGCCTCGCGCATAAGAACCAGATCGTACATAGAGACATCAAGCCTCATAATATACTCATAACGAATACCGGCGTCGCGAAGCTGGCGGACTTCGGCATCGCAAAGGCTGTCAGCGCGGCAACTATTATCGGCGGAAATAACAAGGTGATGGGATCCGTACATTATTTCTCGCCGGAACAAGCCCGGGGAGCCTACGTTGATGAGCGGTCGGACATTTATTCTCTGGGCATCGTTCTTTATGAAATGCTCACAGGAAAGGTTCCTTTCGACGGAGACAATCCGATTTCCATTGCGCTTATGCACATAAACGATCCGATGCCGTCTGTCAGCGCCGAGGTGCCCGGAATTCCGCCGCAGCTTGAAAAGATCGTCATGAAAGCTACGGATAAGTATCAAAATAACCGTTACAGGACCGCGGACGAGATGATCGAAGAACTTGACAACATCGAGTTCATAACCAAGGTTATGGGTCAGAAGGCATTTAATATAACAGGAGAAGAAAGATACGAAAATCCTCAGCCTATCCCAAATATCGAAGGCGAAAGGCAAAGCAGAAAGTCCGAATCCGCAGAAAGACGAGAAGAAGCAGAAAAAATCGAAAAGACTCGCGAAAAGGTGCATAAGCTCTCTACAGGATTTATCATAGGTGCTGTTGCAGTGCTTGCTATAGCCGGAATTATAGGACTCGGGGCTGTACTGGGCTGGTTCGGCGGCGGAAGTGATGAGATCACCGTGCCGAATTTTGTCGGAAAAACCTTCGAAGAGGCGCAGGCTTTGGCGGAAGAAAGCGGACTGGAAATTGCAAAAGGCGAAGACGTATACAGCCCGGATCAAGAAGAGGGCTGCATTACATCCCAGACACCTGCCGCAGACTCCGTAGTTTCCGAAGGCAAACTCATAACCGTCTATGTAAGCAAGGGCAAAAAGGACGGGGTGGTTCCGAAAATCGTCGGAATGGACTACAAGGAGGCAGAAACCTATCTTGCAACATTCGGTTTTGAACTGGGAATCGTAAAGACCGAAGAAAACACCCTCCCGGAAAATCAAATAATATCGCAGTCCATAGAAGAGGGAACGACCGCCTCGAAGGGCACGAAAATCGATGTGACCGTAAGCGATGGCAAGGGGAAAGAAATGATTGAAATGCCGAATCTTATCGGAAAGACCCCGGACGAAGCCAGCGGCATCCTGGAATCATTGGGCCTGAAAGTCGGCGATGTTACGTACGAGGAGACCGACGAGGCCGCACAGAATCTCATATTCTGGCAGTCATATTCCGAAGGAACGGAGCTTGAGGCTGATACTAAAGTCAGCTACAAGGTCAGCAAGGGCGAAAAGCCTGAGGGCAGCGGCAGCGAGGACTTTGACGACGGCTCCGGACTCGAAGAAGACGAAGAGTAGATGCCCATGATAGGATTGATAAGAAAAGGGATAGGTGGCTTCTATTATGTGGAAACCGAAAAGGGTCTGATAGAAGCAAAAGGCAGAGGAATCTTCAAAAAAGACGGCACTACCCTGATGGTTGGCGACAATGTTACTCTGAGCATTATCGACGAAGAAAAGAAGCAGGGGGTTATCGAAGAAATAATCCCCCGAAAAAATCAATTTATAAGGCCGCCAATTGCCAATGTGGATATTTTCGTGGTAGTTTTCGCACCCAATAAGCCCAAGCCCAATTTTGCTCTGATCGACAAGTTTCTCATAATGGCAGAGATGAATGGAGCGGAGACCATAATCTGCATAAACAAATCTGATTTGGCAAGTGATGAAGAGCTCGCCGCTATCAAAGCCATATACGAGCCAATTTATAAGGTTTTGGAGGTAAGCGCAAAGACGGGAAGGGGCATTAGCGAGCTTGCAAAGCTTCTTTCCGGCAAGCGTGCGGCTCTTGCAGGAGCATCCGGCGTTGGAAAATCAACGATTCTAAATAGCATAGTTCCCCATGCCAATATGGAAACAGGCTCCGTCAGCGCGAAAACCCAGCGTGGCAAGCACACGACGCGGCACGCAGAGATATTTGACGCCGAATGCGGGGCGAAGATATTCGACACACCTGGGTTTACATCATTTGAAATCCTAGAGGCACAAGAAGATGACTTATGGCACTACTATCCGGAATTTGAGCCTTATGCGGGAAACTGCAGGTATGATAATTGCAGGCATATCAAGGAGCCGGACTGCGGGGTGAGAAATGCGGTTTCTCAGGGAAAGATTCACCCTATGCGATATAATTCCTATGTAGCGAACTTGGAAGAAATAAAAAAGCGAAAAAAATACTGAGAATATATGCCGCAGGGAAACCGGCGGTGAATAAATGCAAAGACGGGAGAGATTATAATGAAGATTGCACCATCAATTTTGTCGGCGGATTTTGCTGATTTGTTACAGGATATCAGAAAAATTGAAAGAGGCGGGGCAGATTACATACATGTAGACGTTATGGATGGGCATTTTGTGCCCAATATCAGCTTCGGCGCACCCGTTATGAAATGCCTGAACGGAAAGACGAATCTCCCATACGATGTGCATCTTATGATCGAAAATCCGGATGATTATATCGACGATTTTGTGAGCCCTCAGACCGAATTCATTACTGTCCATCAGGAGGCGTCGCGACACCTTAATCGGACTATCCAAAAGATAAAGTCTCACGGAATAAAGGCAGGAGTTGCAATAAATCCCGCAACGCCTGTGTCGACTCTTTCCTGCGTGCTCGAAGATGCGGATCTGATACTCATCATGTCCGTAAATCCGGGCTTCGGGGGGCAAAAATTTATTCCCGGGGCAGTTGCAAAAGTAGAGGAGCTTGCCCGCATCAAAGCTGCAAAGGGATATAACTTTGCTATCGAAATCGATGGCGGAGTTACACTGAGTAATATACAGATGCTCGCAAAAGCGGGGGTAGAGATTGCGGTTTGCGGCTCTGCTGTATTCAAGGCCGAAGACCCTGTGGGGACCGTGGCAAGCCTCAAAGGGTTTTAGAAAATTTTAATTGGCTTGCGGACGAGACACATAATGGCAGTATATGGAGCATACAGAGGATTGAAATGGATTTACTCATCGCATTTTTGATATTTTTGGTTGCAATGGTTACGGCCATAGCATTTGATTTTTCAATGATAATTGCACTTCTTGCAGGTCTTCTCGCATTTATGGCAGTAGGCAAGCATCGCGGACATTTGATCAAATCCATGCTATGGATGGGAATACAAGGCTGCAGGAGCTCTGTTATTGTTTTTGAAGTAATGTGCATAATCGGATTTGTTACGGCTACATGGCGTGTTTCCGGTACGATTACAATCTTTGTTTACTATGGGATGCGAGTCATTACGCCGTATCTTTTTTTGCTCATTACATTCCTTCTTTCTTGTCTGCTCAGCTATGCACTGGGGACCTCTTTCGGAGTTGCGGGAACGGTAGGCGTTATCTTTATGACTCTTGCAAGAAGCGGGGGCGTTGACCCCGTAATTACGGCAGGCGTGCTGATGAGCGGGGTATACTTCGGCGACAGAGGCTCTCCCGTATCATCCAGTGCCAACATGGTCGCAAGCATCACTGATACGAAAATTTATGATAATGTAAGACTGATGATGAAGGTTGCGATAGTGCCTTTTGTACTGACGCTTCTGATATATGCAGCTCTCTCGGTGACAAATCCGATAAGCCATGTTGATGAAAATCTTCAGAGCGCGTTTGAGAGCGAATTTATACTCTCGCCATGGGCATTCGTGCCGGCAGTTTTTATGATCGTGCTCCCGCTGCTGAAGGTAGGCGTGATAACATCCATGTGCGCAAGCATCGCAAGCGGAATATTAATTTCCTGCCTTGTACAAAATGTTCCGATATTGGAAGTTCTGAAAATTTGTATATTCGGATATAAGGCGGATGGAGGCCTTGGCGAAATTCTCAATGGCGGCGGGCTTGCTTCGATGATAGAAATCGTGGTAATACTCATGATTTCGAGCTGCTACTCGGGAATATTTGAAGAGACGGGGATGCTGGATAATCTGCAGGAAAAGCTAGGCAGTATGTGCACGAAATTCGGCAGATATACGGTTATGCTGGGCATGAGCCTTGTCTCGGCGATGATATTTTGCAACCAGACAATCTCAACTCTTATCTGCGCAGATCTCATGAGAAAACCTTATCTTGAAGGCGGAGGCTCGAAGGACGAAATGATGATCGACTTGGAAAATTCGGTTATACTTCTTTCCTGCCTGATTCCATGGTGCATAGGATGTTCTGTGCCGCTTTCTTTCTTCGGTGTGGGCGCCGAATGCCTGCCATATGCGGTATATATGTATGCGGTACCTGCGTCGTATTTTTTCTTGAAAAAACGCTATTTTTAATGACAAAAGCCTCTATTTATTACATCAAATTTCATTGTAAAATAGGGGCTTTTCTGCTATAATGGATTCGAGGTATACAAAATGGCAGGAACGAGCGAAAAACAAATTTTCAACAAAATTTCAGAAGAAATAATATCTAAAACTGCCGCCAAGGCGACTCTCGGCGTGCCCGGAGTAAGCAGGCTCAGCGACAGCTTCGCAGATA
>CAVGEP010000099.1:0-6218 GCA_963628105.1 Alistipes communis | reverse complement strand
ATCAGATGTCACCTCCCGATGAATAAAGCAGAACGAATTTATTCCCCTTATCCGCCAAATTCCCAAGAAGCAGCGCCTGTTTTTCGCTGACGATTACCTCTATCACGCTCACATTAGAAGTGCCTGTGAGCCTCTCTCTGCCTGCGGAAACCACCTCGGTATTGTTCCCGTCCCGCACATAGGCAACTGCTGCCTTGGTCACAATGGAGCCCGCACAATAAAATGCCACATCGTCACCCCGTCTCAAAGTCTGCGGGTAGGTCCTGAGCCACTCGTCCGGAATCGAAAGGACATAGGCCTCGGAAATTCCACCTGTTAAAAGCCTGCTGTCTGCAAAATATTCCTTATAAAGGCTCTCCGACTTCGGTATATAATGGCGACTTTCCTTGCCTATAATCTTGCTCTCGTCTCCGGGACGCAATGCCTCCTTGGCTGCACTATCAACTCTTTTCGTCGTGAGCATTTCCTCGGTAATTATGCTGCTTTTTGGGATGTCCTCGCGAAATGTCAATATCTGATCAAATCCTAAGTTCTGCCTGCCCCAGAGCTCCCAAAATGCGAGGGCAAGTAGTGCGACGCATATCAAAACTACTCCGGCGATTTTCTTTTTCATTATCCGCGCCTCCTAATTACACCTTCTTACAGTATCATATTACCATAGTTAAATATAATTTTCAGCACAATTATAAAAAATTTAATAAATTTGCAAATTTCTTGCAACATGGAACATGAGAACCTGTTGCCACTTTTTCCACGTATTCGCATGAGCGCCGGCGCTATAGCCGAGGTTTTCAACATTTTTATCCCATAGTCCTTGGCGATATTCTTCGGGAATTTCGTCAAATGCCGCCTCGATTGCGAGAATTCTTGACGAAAGATGCGCGATTTTTACCGCTCGATTTCCGGTTATATCGCTGATTGTGCTTGTACCGAAACTCTGATTCGACAAAATTCCCGTTCCGGAAGCTATCACGTCCCTTTCCTCGTTCAGTCTGGTAAGTTCTGCCTTCATGCGGTTCATATCTCGCATCGCCCAGTATGCCTGTCTGAATACGGCCTCCGGCAGCAGAAACCGTTTCAAAGATTTTTGTTGATGATCACTCATACTCGCACCTCTTTCTGCCCATTTTGGCTTTTTTCCAGCTCCATCATACTACAAAATTTTCTATCGGATGGTTTCAATGCGTAACATAATGTCAATATTCGTAAGAAAATTTCGAAAAATTAGCAGGTATGATACTCCACAGCAAAAAACGCTGCAACGGTTATCCCGTCGCAGCGCGGCACTCTCAGCAATAGAATTCTAAGGCTGACAAATTTCTATAATATTTTAGTTTTTTCCGGTTTCGGCTCATCGAGCAGGTTCGTCATGCTCTTCAAGCCTATTCCGAGGGTTGACATATTGTGCAGCAGTGCAGATGTGGTCGGTGGCACAATCCCCCCTACTCCGAACGCTATGAGGCTCAAATTAAATCCTACGATGAAGCGGTAGTTCGAATTCGTGCGTTTCATGAGAGCCATACTGAGTCTGCGGAGGATAACCAGTTCAAACAGATCTTCCGATGAGATCGTGATGTCTGCGATTTCCTTTGCGATTGCGGCTCCGGTATTGATCGCAATTCCCACATCTGCCGCAGAAAGCGCCGGCGTATCGTTTACGCCGTCCCCGACCATCATCACGCATCGACCCGCATCGTGCTCTTTTCTTATAAATTCTGCCTTGTCTTCCGGCAAAACCTCCGCAAAGAACTCGTCCACTCCGACCTTCGCAGCTACCGCCTTGGCCGTATGCGCGTTATCTCCTGTCATCATCACAACCCTTTCGATCCCCAGATCGTGCAAGGCGCGTATTGCATCCGCAGCCTCCTGTCTCAAAGGATCCGAAATGCAGATTATCGCCGCAAGCGTGCCGGAAATCGCAAGATAAAGATGCGAGAATTCTCCGGAAAGTTCATCGAATTTATTTCTTTCGTCTGGTGGGATCACGCATGCCTCGTCCTCGAACACGAAGTGCTCGCTTCCGATGACCACGCGCTTTCCGTCCACGGTGCTTTGAATTCCGTGAGCCACCACGTATTCCACACGTGAGTGATATTCCTCGTGAGAAAGTCCGCGATTCTTTGCCTCGGCAACCACCGCATTTGCGATGGAATGAGGATAATGCTCCTCGAGGCAGGCAGAAAGCCGCAGCATTTCGTCCTTTGAACGTCCTCCAAAGGTTATGATATCTTCTACCCTCGGGGTTGCATGGGTCAGGGTTCCCGTCTTGTCAAATACGATGGTATCTGCCTTTGCGACGGCCTCCATGAATTTGCCGCCTTTGACTGAAATATTGTACTCTCCTGCTTCTCTCATGGCGGAAAGTACCGTCACCGGCATTGAAAGCTTTAGGGCGCAGGAAAAATCAACCATCAGCACCGACAACGCTTTGGTTACATTTCTTGTCAAGAGATATACCAAAACGGTTCCTCCGAGGGTATATGGCACGAGCCTGTCAGCAAGCGATGCCGCCTTGTTTTCGGTCTCAGATTTTAGCTTCTCAGACTCTTCGATCATTTTCATGATTCGGTCATATCGTCCCGAGCCGCTTGATTTTTCGACCCGTATGAGGCACTGTCCCTCTTCGATAGCTGTTCCTGCATAAACGTAGCTTCCTTCTTGCTTTCTCACGGGAAGAGATTCGCCGGTGATCGAGGCTTGGTTTACCGTTGCCTCTCCGCTAACGACTTTGCCGTCCAGTGGAATCATATTTCCCATGCGAACCGAAATTATGTCTCCTGCCTTTACCTCTTCTATGGATGTCAAAACCTCGGTTTGGCCGTCCAGAATCCAAACCTTGTCAATATTCAGGGACATTGCCCCGGCAAGATCCGCGATGGATTTTTTGTGCGTCCACTCGTCGAGAATTTCGCCGATTTTTAACATGAACATCACTGAAGATGCGGTATTGAAATTGCCCTGAAGCATGGAAACGCTGATGGCTGTAGCATCGAGGACATCCACCGTGAGCTTGCCGTCTTTGAGCGAGGAAATCCCCGACTTGATGTATCCTGCCGACCGCAGCAGCGTCGTTACCGTTCTAATCGGCATTGGCAGAAAAAGCTTCGAAAGGCATCGTCTGCAGACTGCATAGACGAGCTTGTCCTGATATTCACGATTAAGCGCCCTTGTGGTATGCTCCGGAACGAGTTTTGCGACCTCTTCACTTCCAAAATCAAAAGTGCGCAAAGCGTTGATGATTCCGTCCTTTGCGCCTCTATAGCTTATTACTGCATCGCATGTACGGTCATAGACCGACACATCCCTTACTCCTGGCTGGGCTTTAAGATAATACTCCAGCTCATCTGCCTGTTTCAGGTTCATCCTGCCGCAAAGCATCCTGACCCGGAGCCTTCCGGCACTTTCGTGCATTATCCTACATTTCATTGCAGTCGCCTGCTTCGCTGTTTTCTTCGTTTTCTTTTTTCGGCACAAGATTTTCGATTACGGCTTCTGCCTCCTTTGCCGCACGCTTTTCGTTGATTTCTTTTGCGTCCGCCACGATGTCGCCTGCATTTTCCTTAATATTTGTCACGGTAGTCATAACGGATTCCTTTGCTCTGAGAGCTGCCGCTGTCGTGTGAGTATAGACTCTTTTGGCGTCCTTGCTTCCGAGAACCTTGATTCCGGCGGTTCCAACCAAAAGCCCTCCTGCGAATAATCCTAATTTTTCTAATTTCATATCTCATTACCTCCTTATTTCAACTTCTATTATAGTTTTCTTTGACGGCTTGTCAAGTCCCACAAGTTCAATATTTTTTGCTTGATTCAGCCCGCTTGCCTTGGCTTGCTTTGGCTTGCTTTGTCAGGTTTTTTAGTACTTTTAGGAAATTTCTTCGTATAATCATAGCTCATTTTCGTACATTATCATGGCAAGGGCTACTAGTCCCGCCGTTTCCGTGCGCAGAATCGTCTTGCCAAGTGTGACAAGCTGTACGGAGGCTCCGCACCGGTCGAGCATGGCGATTTCTTTTTCGCTAAAGCCCCCCTCCGGGCCAATAATCACTGCAACCTGTTTTGGGGAAGCGGGAATTTGAGCGGTTTGGGAGTTATCAGAGGCCTGCCCCCGCAGGCAGTCTTTCATGGTTCGGTTTTCTTCGTTTTCGTATGGGCAAATTACGAGGTCGTATTTGCTGCCGATTTCTTCCAGCATTTCCACAAAGGAAATTGGAGTTTCTATCTGCGGGATTTTGCTGCGTTTACACTGTTTCACTGCCTCGTCTGCGATTTTTTGCCAGCGCTCAAGTTTCTTGCCGAATTGCCCTTTGTCCGTGACGACCGTGCGCTCCATAAATACCGGAACGATGCGGTCAACGCCCATTTCTACATTTTTTTGTATGATGATTTCCATCTTTGAGGCTTTGGGAATGCCTTGATAGAGGGTTACTCTCGTCTGAGGCTCCCGCGCCGGTTTCTGCTTATCGAGAATGCGAAGGGTCACGCAAGTTTCTTCGATAGCGGCAATCTCTGTTTCGTATTCCCAATCACCGCCGTCGGATATGCAAACTGCGTCCCCGCATTTTGCCCGCAAGACCCTTGTTAGGTGCTTGATGTCTTCCTTTTTTTCGATATAGATATTCGAGCCGGATACCGCCTCCGGCTCCACAAAAAATTTGATCATTTTTATCCTCTTTGCGTTTTTTTCTTTTATCTCTTGGTTCCTGCCTCTTGGTTCCTGCCTCTTGTGCCCTGTATCCTATGCTCTGTTAAAAATCGGAATTTTGTCTGATTTTTTATTTCAAACTACATTTTTGCAACGATGGCGCACCACATGCCGTCTTCTTTTACTTCCATGATCTTAAATCCCAGCGAGCGCATTGTGTCTGCCACAAGGACTTCCTTTTCCGTCAATATACCTGAGGAAATATAGATTCCGCCGGGAAGCAGGTGTTTTGCCACATCTGCACTGAGCATCATTACCAGATCTGCCATAAGGTTTGCCACGATAACATCCGCCCGGAAGTCGATTCCTTTCGTGAGGTCGCCGTATTGCGCCCTTGCAATGTTATCTACCTTGTTTAGCGCGATATTTTCTTTCGCGATTTCCACGGCAATCGGGTCGATTTCGACTCCGAGGACTTCCGAAGCCCCAAGAAGCGCCCCTGCAACGGACAAAATTCCGGAGCCGCAGCCCACATCCAAAACTTTTGCCCCTGGCTTTCCGTACTCTTCCATGAGCTTGATGCAAAGTGATGTCGTTTCGTGGGTTCCGGTGCCAAAAGCCATTCCAGGATCGATTTCGATGATCTTTTCTCCCGGTTTTGCCTCATATTCTTCCCAAGTGGGTTTTACCACGATCGTATTTCCCACCTTTGCGGGCTTAAAATATTCTTTCCAGTTGTCCTTCCACTGGCTGTCGTCCTCAACCGATGTGGTGATCTCAAGGATGCCGAGGTCAATGTCTTCTCCGAACTCTCCTTGCCGGGCTCTGTCCTTTAGCCTGGAAATTGCCTGTCTGATCTCTTTTAGCTTCGCCCTGCCCTCTTCATTTTCTTCAACATAAACCGTAACCTTCGGTATTTCTTTTTCCAGTTCCAAAACGCTTTCGTCAATATAATCCCAGTCGTAGTTGTTCTTTTTGTCCATCAGATCCGCGATATCCGCCGGATCCTCCACCACCGTGTCCGTGATTCCAATCTCAAGCAGCGCCGTAACCACCGGCTCGATTGACTGCCTGTTTCCGCTTATGTCTATCTGTATATACTTCATTTTTCCTCCATATTCCGGCTGCATTCATGCGCGCCACGATAATTATACACTATTTTTACGGATTTTGGTAGACTTTTGCGCCCCCGGAATGCTTGAAAAATCGCTCTGCAAAAAATAAATGCAAAATAAAAGGGCCATCTTCGCAAAAATTCCTTGCCAAAGCCCGCGTTTTGTGTTAAAGTATTTATTGGTCTTGGAGGATTGACCGAGTGGCTAAGGAGCTTGATTGGAAATCAAGTAAGGTGTAACAGCCCCGTGGGTTCGAGTCCCATGTCCTCCGCCATACGAGACGGAAGTGAGCGATCACTTCCGTTTCGCCGTTTTTGAAATCGTGAACAGTGGGCTCCTTTGAGAGTGCGGAGCCCGATGCCTTGCAAGATCAACAGAACCTCGCGATAAAACTTTGCTGCATAGAACTAGATCTAAATCGCAGTTTGAGCCGAAAAAAAGCAGCTGACTATTCCGTCAGC
>CAVGEP010000098.1:0-6290 GCA_963628105.1 Alistipes communis | reverse complement strand
GCATATACGAGTTCCGCAAGCTGAACGAGAGCGGTCTGAAACGGCTGGCGGAGGAACTGTTCGGAGAATCGCTCCCTTCGTTTTCGAGCGTCACGGACGGAAAGCACTTTGATGAACTGGATGCCCAGGACGAGGAAACCGTCCGCTACGGCTCGGCTGACTCCGATTTTGCCCTTCGGCTCTATCACAAGTTTAACGACTGGTTCGACCGCTACCTTCCGAAACACAGATACATCGTGGAGGAGATCGAAAGCCCGACCGCCGTGTACCTCGGCATCATGAAAACAAACGGCATCCCGGTAAACCTCCCGCTCATGCAGGAGCGTAAGACCGAGGCTGAAAACGAGATGGAACGCATCCGCAGGGAGATTGAGTTCATCATCGGCGATGTAAACATCGGCGCAAACTGCTCTACGCAGGCGTTCAAGAATTATCTGTATAAAGACCTGGGGCTGCCCGTATTAAAAACAACGGAAACAAACCGTGAGGCGGCGGACGATATGACCATGACGCTTCTTAAAGAATGGTGCGACAAGAACCGTCCGGAACTGTCGAGACTTTTCACGCTGGTGCAGGAGTATCGCAAATGGGGCAAGATCAAGTCCACATATATCGATGGATACTTGAAATACCTCAATCCCGTGACGGGCTGCATCCATCCGGAACTGTTCGCTCTATCCACGGATACAGGCAGGATGAACTGCCGTAATCCGAACGCGCAGAATATGCCGCGTAAGAGCAACGATCCCATCGGCGTCCGAAAATTCATCAGAGCGCCGGAGGGCTGCCTTATCCTTTCGCTCGATTTCTCGCAGATAGAACTGCGCGTCGGCGCATTCTACTGCCGCGATGAGAGGATGCTCGATACCTACCGTAAAAACGGCGATATCCACGCTGCTACGACCAGCGTCATTTTCGGTGTGAGCTATGAGGAAGCGCAGGACAAGCGTTCGGAGAATTATAAGGAACACCGGACGATTGCCAAGAACGTGAACTTCGGCACATTCTACGGGCTGTTTCCGCGAGGGCTGCAAAAGACGCTGAAGTTCAAGGCGGGGGTTGAAAAATCCGTGAGTGAATGTGAGGAGATACTTTTTAACCTCAAGCACGGATACAAGGGTCTGACCGCATGGCAGGAGGAGACGAAAGCGGATGCCGCAAGGCGTATGTATTCCGAAACCTGGCTCGGACGGCGCAGGTACCTCCCCGGCATCACCTCGGACAATTGGGGAAAGAGGTCGTTTGCGGAGCGATGCGCTCTGAACACTCCTATCCAGGGGACGGCGGCGGATATTCTGAAACTCGCCATCACGAGGATACTTGCCGGGCTGCCGGAGCGGGAATGGCTCAAGCCCATCCTTCAGATACACGATGAACTGACTTTCATTATCCCGGAGGACAGGCTGAAAGAGGCGGTGACTTTTATCCGTGCCTGCATGGAAGAAAAGCCTTTCCCTGAATTTGACCTTCCGCTGATTGCGGAAGCGTCTGCGGGACCGACCTTTGGAATGATGGAAGAACTGGAGGAGTGATTATGTTCAAAAACAGCGAGGGCTACGCCGATCCGACCGCTGGGGCGGCAATGAGCCAAATTATGAAAGAATACCGGCAGCAGCAGAAAAAACGCTATGCCGACAAGAACCGCAGGAAGATTTATGTAGCTTCAAAATATGCGGGTGATGTGGATGCGAACGTGAAGGCAGCCATCGGCTATTGCCGCCTGGTCATTGACAAGGGATATATGCCGATAGCCAGCCACCTTCTGTATCCGCAGATACTTAACGACAACAATCCCGAAGAACGGGAACTTGGGCTGATGTTCGGCCTTGCGATGCTCCGCGACTGTGACGAGGTGTGGGTGTTCGGCGAAGCATCGCCGGGTGTCGCTCGTGAGATCGAGGAGGCAAAGCGGCTGAACAAGCGGCTCAAATTTATGGAGGAGGTGGGCGAATGAACGTAACGGTGACCGATGTTCTCGGTTCTCTCTTTAACCCTACCGACACTGTCTGCTTCCGCGTCTTTGACGATAAAAAAGGCGGCGTGTTCCAGGGGTCGAAACTGTCTTGCGAGTGCGGAAAGTACAAAAGCATAGAAGAAACGCTCAAGAACCATAACGCCATGAACCGCGGCATCTTCTTCGTGGTCAACTACGGCGGACAGGACGATGATTCCATTACGAGGATCAACGCGCAGTTCGTGGAGATGGACAACGACGGCTTTGACGAGCAGCAGAAAAAGATAGACGCTTTTCCGCTCCCTCCGTCAATGATTATGAAAACGCAGAAGTCCTACCATGTGTACTGGTTCATGGACTCGACCGCGAAGGTGGAGCGTTTCCGTATGATACAGACGCAGCTCGTGAAGCATTTTGACGGCGATCCGATGTGCGTGAACGAGTCAAGGGTCATGCGCCTTCCCGGTTTCATGCATTGCAAGAAGGATACTCCCGTGGAGGTGACCTGCGTCAGCTTCCATCCAGAACGAAAATACACGCAGGATCAGCTTTCGGACGTGTTGCCGGAGGTAGACATTGCTCCCGTGGAGCGTAAGTGCGGGACGGAGAAAGGCATTGACCAGGTATTCCGCTCGTGTGTGTTTATGCAGCATTGCCGCGATGATGCTGCGTCCCTCTCGGAGCATGACTGGTACGCCATGATAACCAACCTCGCTCCCTTCGAGGGCGGCACGAAGATGATACACGACCTGTCCGCTCCGTATCCGGGATATAGCGAAGGCAATACGCAGAAGAAAATAAACCATTTCCTTGAGAGCGGGACGAATCCCATCACCTGCAAGACCATCTGCGAGAAGGGATTCAAGTGTCCGAAGTTTGCGGCCGGCGAATGCCCGGTCAAGTCTCCGGCTGCGTGGTGCTATCAGCCTTTGCCCGCAGAGGCGCTCCTCGACATCCTGCACGGCATCCCGGTGACGGGCGAGGCGATAAAAGACCTGCAGGCGGCAAAGCAGTTCGTTTCGGAGTATTTGTATAACCAGGATGTGGTGACGGCGGATGTCATCATCAATTCCGAAATCCGCGACCACTTCAAGCTGAGGGCGTCATTCCTGAAATCGCTGAACACGGTGTTCAAGGACGCAAGCAAAGCGTACCAGGCAAGCAAGGCGGCAAAGAGAGCGAAAGCCGGTACCGCGATACCCGACTGGTACGAGCCGACCGACAAAGGTCTGCGCTTCCTGCCGGGAGTGCTTGCGAATGATATGTCGGAGAATCATCAGGTATTCTATGCCGCAGAGCAGCACTTCAATTACCGCGGCGGCGTTTACTGCGAGATGTCCGAAATGGAAGCCCAGCGGCTCGTGCAGGAAAAGATGCTGGTGCGGGAGACGAAGATGTCGCAGATCGTTGACGCAGAGAAGCAATGGCGGCTCCTTGTGCAGAGGGACATCCGCGAACTGAACGCAAATCCCTACATCATCAACGTTCGCAACGGCTTATACAACGTCCTGGAGGATACGCTGACGGAACACACGCCGGATTATTACTCTACGGTGCAGCTTGCCGTGACCTACGACAAAAAAGCGGACTGTCCGCTGTTCAAGAAGTTCCTTGAGGAGTCAATGGGCGGCGATATGGATCAGGTCGGTCTGATACAGGAGATGCTCGGCTATTTCCTTATCCCGGTCAATTCGGCGCAGAAGTGCTTTGTAATCGTGGGCGTGGCGTCAGCCGGAAAGTCGGTGCTGCTCCGTGTGCTGAATGATGTGCTTCTGGGAAAACAGAACGTGTCAAATGTGTCGTGGCAGGCTCTTAACGAGCGATTCAAGACGGCGGAGCTTTTCGGCAAGCTGGCGAATATCTTCGCCGATCTGCCCACGAAGAATATTGACGATAACGGTATATTCAAAGCTCTCGTGGGCGAGGACTATCTGACCGTGGAGAAAAAGAACAAGAATCCGTTCTCGTTCCAGTCAAGCGCAAGGCTTCTGTTCTCCTGCAACAGCATACCGAAGAATTACGGTGACCGCTCGGAGGGTTTCTACCGCAGACTCGTCATTATACGGTTCAATCACACCGTGCCGCAGGACAAGCGCGATCCCGAACTGCTGGAGAAGTTCCGCATGGAGGCGGACGGCATTTTCCTGTTCGCATTGGAAGGGCTCCGCAGGCTTATGAACAATCACTATGTGTTCTCTGAAACGCAGGTCAACGCCGATGAGCTGCAGCAGTACCGCGAGGAGTCAGATTCCGTGCTGTCGTTCGTGAAGGAATACTGCGAACTGGACGGCTCGTATTCCGCAGGCTCTACGGAACTGTTCAACGCATATAAGGGATACTGTGAGGAATGCGGTCTGAAACCGTACTCGCAGAAGAACTTCGTGCAGCAGATCACGGCTGCGTTCCCCGATGTGACGAGGGGTATCGATAAACTTGGAAAAAGGCGCATCCTTACCGGGATCAGGCTCGGCGAGGTGCTGGGATGACGGGATTCCTGGCGGTGTTTCTCCAAAGGGCATCGCCAGGATTCGTTCTGACATTTGACACGTTTTACACGTAAATCCTATCTCCCCATATATACACCAATAATTTATATACCCTGATTTTTCAGTCAGAAATTTATATGAAAATGGGATTTGTCGTGTCAAATGTGTCAGAAGCATTGTAAACAGGGAGGTTCATTTGACAGATGAAAGAATCGGACATCGTAAAAGCAATCATGAAGTACCTTAAGACCGTACCGGAATGCTTCTGCTGGAAAGAGCATGGCGGTATGTACGGGACGGCGGGCATCCCCGATATCATTGCCTGCATAAACGGTCGGTTCTTCGGATTCGAGGTAAAGACCGAGGATGGCAAGCCCACAAAACTGCAGGAGGCTACTATCCGAAAAATCCTCGCGGCGGGCGGCACTGCGCTGGTGGTGCGCTCCGTGGACGAGGTGCGAATCGCGATAAACGGTTCCCTGCGCTGATACAAAGATACATCGCTCCGATGCAACGATGCCTATTTTCGACAATGGGAGGTATCGCATATGAGCGACATCACAAATTACGAGAACCTTGCGAACGCCATAATCCTGCAGGCTGTGAAGGACTACCGGATGGCTCTGAAATGTCTGAAGGCGAATCCAAAGAACAGGACGGCGCTGGCAGACAAGGACGAGATTGAGAGATTCTTCCGTTCGCAATGGTTCACGGTTTTAACGAGTGTTGACGGCGAAATGCTGATCCGCTCCCTAAACATGGAGGTGGACGCATGACCGCTAAAGAATATCTGAACCAGGCGCGGCACCTGGACGCACTCATCAACTGCCGCCTGCGTGAGATTGACTACTGGAGAGATTTATCGAGCAGCGTCTCAGGCATGAAATTCGATGGTATGCCGCATAGCCCAAACCGTCCGACAGAAGCGCCTTTCGTGAGGTGCCTTGAAAAGATAGACGAGATACAGGGGGACGTGGAGGACAAGGTGGCGTACCTGGTACGACTCAAGGAAGAAATCAACATGGCAATCGATATGCTTGCAAGTCGGGATGAACAGCTTTTACTTCGCTATCGTTACCTTGATGATTTCACCTGGGAGGAGATCGCCAGGATGCTGAACGTGTCGCTCCGCACGGTACATCGCATACACGGGTCGGCTTTGCAGAATTTTATCGTCCCGGATTGAAAGTTGGCACGGTTTGGCACGGAATGTCACTATTGACCTATGGTATGCTTACAATAGAAAAGTAGAATAAGACGAGCCTCATGGGAGCGATCCCGTGGGGCTTTTCTTATGCCCGGAAAGCGAGGTGATTGGTATGCCGAGGAAACCACGGCGCGGGTGCGCCTACAGCGGCTGTCCAAGGCTGGCTGTCGAGGGCGGTCAATACTGCGAGGAGCATCAGAGACTTGCCGCGCAGCAGTACAACAAACACACGCGCAGTCCCGACACGAACAAGAAGTACGGAAGAGCCTGGAAGAGAATCCGCGACCGCTACGCAGCGGCGCATCCTTTGTGCGAGGTGTGCCTTAAGGAAGGACGGCTGACTCCCGTGGAGGAGGTACACCACATCCTCCCCATCTCACAGGGCGGCGATCACAGGGAGAGCAACCTCATGTCGCTCTGTCAGTCTTGCCACACCAAACTTCATCTTGAAATGGGTGACAGGCAGATTCGCGGCTGACCGGGAGGGGCGGTCAAAATCTCTGTGACCGGCTTATGCGGACAGCGGCCTGGGGCTTCGTGTGCAAATTTTCGTATTCAAACGGGGTATTAACCCGGCGAATGCAGATCGGAGGTGAGAATGTGGCAAAAGACGGTACCAACAGGGGCGGTCCCAGACCGGGAA
>CAVGEP010000097.1:0-6339 GCA_963628105.1 Alistipes communis | reverse complement strand
CCAGTTCCTGCGCCTTTCTTTCGGCCCGGGATGATATTTCTGCCGCATTGACAGCGTCTGCCCTGTATTTTTCGAGCTTTGCCTCGGTCATCCTCCCTGTTACAGCCTTCTTTATCACACGATGTATGAACAAGTCCGGGTACCGCCTAATCGGGGAAGTGAAGTGGCAATAATATCTGAATGCCAGACCGAAATGCCCGTTGCAATCCGTGCTGTAATAGGCCTTTTTCATGGTTCTGAGCATCACCCGGTTGACCACGGCCTCGTAAGGCTCATCTTCGATCTGCGAGATAATATCTGCCAGTGTCTTAGGATTTATATTGTCCGCGCTGCCCTTGAGATGTATTCCGAAATTCATCAGATATGCCTTAAGGTCCATCATTTTCTCGGGCTCAGGCTTCTCGTGAACCCTATAAATGAACGGATATTGCATCCAGCAAAAATGCTCCGCTACCGTTTCGTTGGCCGCCAGCATGAACTCCTCTATCATGCGGTTTGCGGTGCGCCTTTCCTCCGGGCGAATTTCTACGGGATTTTCGTCCTCATCAAGGATGATTTCGGCCTCCGGTATGTCAAAATCAAGGCTTCCGCGCCGTTTGCGCTTGTGCCTGAGTAGCGCTGCAAGATCTGCCATTTCTCTCAGATCATCATATATAAAATCATATTTTTCTCGAAGCTGATTGATCCTCAGCTTTTCTGAGTCGTTTGCACCGTCAAATGCCTCGTCTTCTATCATATCCGAAACATCATCGTATACCATCCGCGCTTTTGAGCATATAAGCGACTCGCAGATTTCGTGCGAAACCACACTACCTTCTTTGTCAATTTCCATTATGCACGAAATGCACAGCCTGTCCTGACCTTCGTTCAAACTGCACACGCCGTTGGATAAAGCCTTCGGGAGCATCGGAATCACTCGGTTAAGCAGATAAACGCTGGTGCCTCGTTTGAGGGCCTCGCGGTCAAGATAGCCATCCTCCTCCACAAAGTGGCTCACGTCCGCAATATGAACCCCCAGGAGCCTGTTTCCGTTTGGGAGCCTGTCGATGGAAACCGCATCGTCAAGATCCTTTGCGTTAGGTCCGTCGATCGTTATGGTATTTTTATTTCTGAGGTCTACTCTGAACCACGTGGTTTCCTTGCCGATTTGCTCTCGTGAGCGGGCCTTCGCCTCCGCATTGCAGCGGCTCGGAAACGTCTCAAAGAGTCCGGCTCCCCTGATCATCGAGAGCACATCGCTTCCTGTCTGGCCTTCTTTTGCAATGATTTCGGTAATTTTGCCCTCTGCACCCGAGTTCTTATCCGGATACTTCGTGATCTTTGCAACCACCTTGTCTCCATCCTGTGCACCCCGAAAAAAGTCCTTTTTGATAAAAATATCCTCCCGGAGCTTTTTATCGTCGGCGATGACGAAGCCGAACTTGCGATTATTTTGGAATGTTCCTACTACCTCTGCAGTATTTCTCTTTAAAATTCCTGTGATTATGCCCTCCTTGGAACGGTTCCAAAGATATGGCGGCAGCAGATCAACCTCAACCATATCGCCGTTCATGGCGCCCATCATATCATTTTTTGACACGAAAATATCTCCGCCTTCTTCCATTCTTACGAAGCCGAAGCCTTTGGGATGTTTTTCGAGGATGCCGCTGTGAATTTCGCCCGTGCCTGATTTGGGCTTTCGCATCTTCGCATACATCCATTTTGTGCTCTTCTGATAAAAGTTTTGTTTCCCCTGTGATTTCTTTTTCATAAAAAAAGTATAGAGGATTTTTGTACCAAAGTCAAGTTGTCCTAGCAACTAAAAAGAGGGACTTTTTAGTCCCTCTTTCGCAAAGCCGTATGCTCGCAAATATGCTTTTATTCCTCGTCTTCGTCGTCCTCGTATGCTTCTTCCTGAGCCTCGTCCGCCTGCGGAGCTTCGAGAGTCTGCTTGATGCTGAGGCTGATTCTCTTTCTCTCGGTGTCGATTTCGAGAATCTTAGCATCTACTTCCTGTCCGAGCTCAAGCTCTTCTGCGATGTCATTCACTCTCTTGTGAGCAACCTCGGAAATATGTACAAGACCGTCAAGACCCGGTTCAAGTTCAACGAAAGCGCCGTATTCCTTGATCTGAACAACCTTGCCCTTTACAACCTGTCCGGCCGCATATTTTTCGTTGATTACGGACCATGGTTCCGGTGTAGTCTGCTTGAGGCCGAGTGAAATCTTGCCCTTTTCTTCGTTCATTGAAAGGATCTTAACCTTTACTCTGTCGCCGATCTTGAGAACCTCCTGCGGGTGCTTCAATTTGCCCCAGGAAATCTCGGAAATATGAAGAAGTCCGTCGATTCCGCCAAGATCCACAAAAGCGCCGTAATCGGTAAATCTCATTACTGTACCTTCGACAACATCGCCGACATTGAGGCTGTTCCAAACAGCTTCAACCTGCTTCTTCTTTTCTTCGATCAGGATTACCTTGTGAGAGAAGACTGCTCTTCCTCTTCTGAGATCCACTCTGGTAACCTTAACCGTTAATTCCTTGCCGATAAATTCGTCTGCATTTTCAACAAACTTGTCCGAAAGCTGGGAGAGCGGAATGAATCCGGAAACTTCTTTGTATGCTGCGATAACGCCGCCGTTTACCTGTCTGATAACCTTGACAGTAATGGTTTCCTTTTTCTCGTAAGCTTCATTGATTTCGTTCCAGTGAGCGTTGACTTCTAATTTTTTCTTGGAAAGTGTGATAACGCCCTCACCGTCGTCAGTCTTAACTACTTTAGCTTGGATTTCATCGCCAACCTTGAATAAGTCAGTCAACTTCTGGTCTCCTTCCAATGTTACTTCTTCTTTCGGAATAATTCCGTCCTTTTTACAACCCATGTCAACGATGACTCCATTTTCAGTAACCTGATGTACCGTTCCGTCAACAACTTCGTTGAGTCTCGGAAGCCTCATAGCTCCGTCCAAATCATATTCTTCGGTAGCAAGCAGTTCTTCCATGCTCATTTCTTTTTTTTCAATCATGGTAGCAATAACCTCCTTAATTACGCATTCGGGCGTCGAGGCACCCGCTGCAATGCCTATTTTACCATATCCGGCGAGCTCGTGCAACGGCAAATCTTCGATTTTTTCCGCAAAAAAAGTTTTTTTGCACCTTTTTTCGGAAATTTCGAATAATTTTCGGGTATTGGAGCTTTCTCTGCCTCCGATTATGAGCATGGCATCGCACATCTGTGCAAGACGGGCACAGCTTTTCTGTCGAAGTTCCGTGGCATTGCATATCGTATTTGCTACATCAATCTCGGCTCCGCTATTTTTGAATGCGGCAATTACATCATCAAACATTTCCTGTCTGATGGTAGTCTGGGCAACCAGAAAAATCTCTTTTCCTGCGCATTCTCTCAAAATTTCTTTGGCCTCCGCCCCTGAATTTACAACGATCGCCCCGTTTTCGCACCAGCCGTTTATGCCGATTACCTCAGGATGCGCCTTGTCTCCTGCTATCACCACCTGCTTGCCCTTCTTGTGGGCACTTTCTGCCAGATGCTGGATTTTTTTTACAAATGGGCAGGTCGCGTCTACTATCCGGCAGCCGGTCTTCTCAGCCTCTTCAAAAAACTTTTTTGTTTCACCGTGGGATCTGACGATTATGACATCCTCAGGCCTCACATTGGTAAGGTCGTCAATTATGCAAACTCCCTTTTCGAAAAGTCCGTCGGTGACGGTCTTGTTGTGAATAAGCGGTCCCCAGGTATAGATTCTTCCCTTTGTTTTGTTCTCGGACTTTTGGGCGATTTCGGCTTCTGTCTTTTCCAGGGCCTGTTTTACGCCAAAGCAAAATCCCGAATGCTGAGCGGTCAAAATTTGTCTTGCCATTATATTTTCCTTACCTCTGCAGACTCTCAAGGTATCTTTTGAATGAAGCCTCGGAGCCGTTTTCCGTCGGATTATAGTATTTTACGCCTTCTTTATATAGATTGTCCGGCAAATATTGCTGCTTCACATATCCGCCAAATGCGTGAGGATATTTGTATCCTCCGCCGTATCCGAGCTTTGAGGCGCCATTGTAGTGATTGTCTTTGAGATGCGAAGGGATATCATCGATTTTTTTTGTCTTTAGATCCTGCATCGCCGCATCAAGCGCCATGTATGCGGCATTCGACTTAGGTGCAGATGCCAGCAGCACCGTTGCCTGAGCCAGGTTTATCCTGGCCTCCGGGAGTCCTATCATGTCTGCCGCCTGCACACATGCCGTAACTATCGAGATTGCCGAAGGATATGCCATACCAACGTCTTCGCTTGCCATGACCATCAGCCTGCGCCCGATCATCCGTATATCAGCACCGCCGTCCAGAAGCCTTGCAAGATAATGAACTGCCGCATCCGGGTCGCTCCCGCGCACGGATTTTTGCAATGCGCTCAGAAGATTGTAACGGTCTTCTTCCTTGTCATAAAATCCTATCTTGCGCTGCATGGCCTCGGATATGATGTGGCTGTCGATTTTCTGCCCATCCGAAAGGTTGTCCACAATGAAGCCTGTGGTATCCAGTGCTACCCGCGCATCTCCGTTTGCCATTTCGCAGAGTGTTCTTATTGCAGCGGGTTCGTATTTTATCTTGAGCCTGCCGAATCCCAGTTCCTCATCCTCCAGAGCGCGCTTTACGATGCTAACCAAATTATCCGTACTTAGTCTTCGAAATTCATATATATTTCTAACGCGGCTTATCAGCGCATTATTTATCGAAAAATACGGATTTTCCGTTGTGCTTCCGATAAATTTTATTATTCCTTCCTCGAGGGCCTTTAGCAAACTGTCCTGCTGAAGCTTATTCCAGCGATGAACCTCGTCGACATATATGTATGTGGTCTTTTTTTCGAGCCCATAAAAAGATAATTTTGCCTTTTCGATCAGCTCTTTCAGCTCCTTCGTACCCGTAACCGAGGCGTTAATTTCATAAAACTCGCCGTCCATCTCCCTTGCGATTATCCTTGCCAACGTGGTTTTTCCGGTTCCCGACGGACCGAAAAAAATTGCCGAGTCGAAGGTTTTGTTTTTTATGGCATTATAAAAGAGGGAGCCCTCGTACATAAAATGCTCCTGCCCCACGAAATCTTCCAATTTATCGGGTCTCATCCTTGTTGAAAGAGGTATCATCTTCTGTTCTCCTTGCGTTGGTTTTCGAATTTTCGAATATAGTATACCACAGCCCATATTTTATTTCACCCGTTATATCAAAAAAGGACGCAAATTTCGTCCTATTTTATCCCGCATATGCGTATTTCCTGTTTCATTTTTTCGATGCAGCCGATAAGCCTTTGACTGCCAAGCTCTCCTGATTCGGCCAGTTTTCGGATCGTCTCAAGGTATGAGGCGCTGCCAGCCGTTGCATATCTTCTCATGGATGCGACGAAGCACGAAAGAGAATTTTCCGATCGTTCTTTTGCCGACGGTATGTAGGCAATCCTGTATTTTTCCAGCTTTTCGTCGGTAAATATCGCATGTGGAGACAATATATATTCTCCCGGGAAGAAAAGGTTAGCGCGGAGCTTTTCCTGCATCGCGATCACTCCTTCCACAACTGACAGGACCTCCCCCGCTTCCAATATTCCCAGGTCGCTGAGCCTTCGGTAACCTTCGCTGTGATATATGCCGCGAAGTGATTTCTTGCCCCTTACTACGGAAAGCGGCAAGATCTCCTCACATATACCGCTCTGAAGCTTCTTTGCCTTGTTTTCATAAAGCCGCGAATTTTTTTTTAGATCAATATATATCCTACTCATTCGTCTTTTCTCCTCCCCCGCAAACGCTGCAGGGAACATATCCCTTTGCCTTTGCGTCCTCCTTCTCCAATCTGATGATGTAACTATCGCCTTTGTACTTCTGCTTGACATAGCGGCAGCTTTCGATGTGAAATTTCTCCCCGTATCTTGGAAAAATCATCACCGGAACGGACTCCTCGTTCTTTTGGAATTCCGCCAGGGCCAGCGGCTTAGCTTCCTCTGTCTTTCCTGTGAATGCCCGAGCCAGAAGCTTCTGCGAAAATTCAATTTTGCCATTTATGCCGATGGAATTTGTTACCTTAAAATTTGCCCTTGTTTTAAGTCCTATCAAATCATCGATGCCATTATCCGAATATCTGTAATCAAAGCCCGTCACCGCAAAATCACTGAGTTTCGGGCTAGCGGCTGCCACCGAGGCCTGAAGAGCGGTTCTGTATGCAATAGCTCCTTTTTCGGTAATATATGATGCTATGCTGATTTTGTGCATCTGTTTTGCACTGTCATATCCGATATTTTCGCATATTCCTATGATATTGATAATGAGGGCAATGGCAACTATGCAGAGGATGAGAACAGGCA
>CAVGEP010000096.1:985-6414 GCA_963628105.1 Alistipes communis | reverse complement strand
ATGTTGCCTGTAATCGCGAAATATGGTACGATATAATTTGAGGAAGCATTCGAACAGGAGGTATGCAGATGTACTTGTACCATGGAAGCAATATGAAAGTTGAAATACCAGAGCTTATTCTTTCAAATCGGACTTTGGATTTTGGACCTGGATTTTACACAACATCAGATGAATCGCAGGCAACAAGATGGGCAAAACTTCAAACAAAGCGCAGAAAAAAGGGAGAAGCGGTCCTTTCGATTTATGATTTTGACGAAGCGCAAGCGGCGGAGTTAACAACTTTACGCTTTGAAGAGGCAGATCAAAAGTGGTTGGATTTTGTGACGAAAAACAGAAAGAATCTGTATAGTGGCGATAAATTCGATATTGTCATCGGGCCGGTGGCGAATGATACAACAATGCCGGTCTTATCGGATTACATGTCAGGCAATATATCCAGAGAAGTGGCATTGATTCTCTTGAAGCCGCAAAAATTAGCCAATCAATATGCTTTCCTGACACAAAAGGGTCTGCAATGTTTAAAATACCTCGGAGGCAAAGAAATATGAGAGAGAATACCCGACCGTCAATTATGCAAAACTTTGATGCGGAACTTGCCGCTTTGATTTCCAAAAGCAGGGGAGTCTCGCTTATGGATGGGTTGCGAATATTTTTGAAATCTCAAACCCATGGAATGCTCCTTGACAACGAGATGCGGCTTTGGTATTTTAGTCCGCTGGCAATCTTTGATATGTGGGAAAACGAAGAAGCAACAGGCGACCCCGGAAATTCACTGTATCTGAGAGGTGATGAAATTGACGAAAGAATTTAAGTTTTTTACCTATTTGCTGGAATGTTATGCGGCGCATAAGGAAACCACCGCAGATAAAATTTTGGAAATCTTGGATGAAAAGAATCTTACTCAGTTTGTCTATGAGATGTATGAACTATACCACAGCGAAGCGATTGAAAATGCGTTTGCAGATCTTGACAGCTTGATCAAGACCGGCAAACCCGCATACTAAAAAGATAAAAACTAAATCAACCCTTAACGATCGGAAAAGATTTTCGCGAATTCCTTCCGGTCGTTTTCTTTTGTGCGCCCGAACAGGCAAGAGCGCGGCGGCTCTGTATCGGGCTGCTGCAAAAAGCTGACCCACGACGATATATATAATATCCTCTTATCTTGCAGATAAAGACTTTGTAGCAAAAGACCCCGAGGCATAGCCACGGGGCCTTTTTCCTACTTCAAATCTGCCGTAAACACGATCACATTCTCGCTAGGCGATGTTGCCGTAATGCTGCCCCGGTGCCCCTCGGCGATGCTGCGGGCGATGGAAAGCCCGATACCAAAACCCTTTCCATCTCTGGATTCGTCGGAACGGTAAAAGCGGTCAAAGAGTTTGTCAAGCTTGTCCGTATCGAGGTTTTCGCAGCTGTTTTGGGTCCTGATGCAAATCCCCTTCGCAAAGACTCCAGATTTTTTCAGGCTGAAAGAGATTTCGCTGCCGGGCGCTGCATACTTGATCGCATTATCCAGAAGGATGGAAACCAGCTGGCGGACGGCATATTCATCGCCCCGATAAGAAAGTTTATCGTCTATGTCAAGGACAAGAGAAAACCCCTTGGACTGCGCAAAATCCACGAAAGACTCCGCGGTTTCGGCAATGGCGCTGCTGGCATCGAAGTCCGCAAATTTCAGCGGGGATTCCTCTTCGTCCATTCTTGCCAGGGTAACCAGGGAATTAACCAGAGCCTTTAGCTTTTCGGTCTGAGCCATTGCCTTGTCGATCCATTTCTGCTTGCCCACTTCCATTTCCAAAACCGTCAAACTCGTTGCGATTACAGTGATTGGAGTTTTCAGTTCGTGGCTTGCATCGGTGATGAACTGTTTCTGACGCTGTGCATTTTTTAGCATGGGTGCGATGGCTTTTTTCGAGGAAAGCAACACGATGACATACACCAGCCCGATACAGACAAGGGTGATCGCAAAGGACAGAAACGCCAGCGTATAGACCGAACGGCGCTCTTGATAGCAATCCAGAAAAATCGCCATATGACGACCTTCGCCTGCCCGCAGGATTTTGTATTGATAGCCGTTGTAATAGCCGGTTCCCTCGCCCTCTGAAACAGCAAATTCAAGGTATTCGGGCACATCCTCCTCGGTTATGGAGGCGATGTTGTCAAGACCTGCATCCGAGAGAACTCCCTCATCGTTATAGCGCAGGACAAAATATCTGGTGGAATATGGGGTTTCCTCGGTGAAAGGCCCCGAAGGCTTTTTCGGCTCATTGGGTGCGCCGCCTTGAGACTTATCCTTTTGAGTGTCGCTGTTCTGGGCGCTATCCTTCTGGGCGGTGTCACTTTGAGAAGAACCGCCCTGACTGTCGCTTTCGGCATTTTCTGCGTTTTTAGCATCTTTCGGAAGAGCAGGGGGCTGGTTTCCCTCCGTATTTTCCTGCTTCTTTTGTGAAGACTCGCTTTTCGATGTGTACGCGGCATCTTGCGAATCGCTAGCAGCTTGTGATTCTTCGGTATTTTGCGAATCACTAGAGCTTTGCGAATCTGTGCCGGTTTGCGTCGGAATCGTCCCGCGATTGTCTGCGATCATGTCCAAGGTAGTGTTAAGATCCGAAATGGTGGAAATATAGTTTGCCACATTGACGCTGATGCACAGCACCAGCATTACCGCCGTCACCGCAAGCATGGTAATGCGAATAAATTTTTTCTGCAAAAGCTTCATCATGGGCGAACCTCCAGAGTGTAACCAAGACCCCGGTTGGCGTAGATAGAAGCCGCCGAGCCGATGGACTTCAGCTTTTTCCTGAGATTAGAGATGTGAACCCAGACCACATTGATTTCTGCGTCGCTGTCCCAACCCCAGACCCTTTCCATGATTTTTTCGGCGGAAAATACCACTCTCGGAGCCCGCATAAAAAGCTCCATCACCTGAAATTCCCGGCCGCTGAGGCGGGTTTCGTTCTTGCCGCAGCAAAGAACCCCGCTGTTGCAGTCTAGGGAAATATCTTCATATACTAAGACTGCCGGTTTATAGTTGTCGAACCGGCGCATCATGGCGCGAACCCTCGAAAGCAGCTCGTCCGGCGCGAAAGGCTTCGGCAGATAATCGTCTGCTCCGGCATCGAATCCGGTGATTCGATCGTCCTTTTCCCCCTTTGCCGTCAGCATCATAATCGGGGTTTTCAGCCCCTCTGCCCGAAGCTGCCGCAGCACCTCGATTCCGTTTCGCTTGGGCATCATCACATCCAGAATAATGGCATCGTAGTCCCCCGTCGCCGCGTAATCGTAAGCGTCCTGCCCGTTAAACACGGTATCGACGGTAAATTGATTTTTCTCGAAAAAAACTTCCAAAGCCTCTGCCAAATCTTTTTCGTCCTCTGCAATAAGTAAACGCATTCCCGTAAATTCCTTTCCTTTTATACATCAATTATACTAAGCTTATGGTAGCAAATCAATCTAAAGTGAACCTAAAGAAAAAAGTTTTCCGCCTTTAAGTTGTCTTTAGGAAGTGTGGGTATAATAAGGCCATAAAGTTCAGAGAGGAGGAACGAAATGAAAAGCAAAATGAAAAAGAAGATATTAGCGATGCTTTGCATCCTTGTAATGATTTTTTCTCTGGCAGCCTGTGGGAACAAGGCGGGAGATACAGTTTACGGAAAGGTGACGGCCATAGACGGAAGCACTGTAACGGTGCAGCTGGGAGAAATGAGCGAGGAAGCCGATTCGCAGCAGGGCCAGCAGCCACCGGGAGATGGCAGCGACTCGCAGCAGGGAGAAGCTCCTGCGGATCAGCAGGGCGCGGATAGCGATAGCAGCGGCGATGCCGTCCAGCAAACTTCAACCAGCGGTGACAGCACAAATAGCCAGCAGCCGCCTGAAAAACCTGATGGTGACAGCTCCGGCAGCGCCCCGAGTGGAAATGCGCCGAGTGGTCAGGCGTCAAGCGGTAGCGCTCCAAGCGGTCAGCCGCCGGAGAAACCGGATGGCGACAGCACTAGCAACCAGCAGCCGCCGACAAATGGCGGCAATTCGCAGTCCGCAGGCAGCACAGACAGCACAAACAACCAGCAGCCACCAGAAAAACCAGAGGGCGATAACTCAAGCAATAGCAATTCAAACAGTCAGTCATCCAGCGGGCAAGCTCAGAGTGGAGAAGCACCAAGCGGAGAAGCCCCAAGCGGAGAAGCCCAGGCCGGTATGCCGGGAGCAGGCGGCTTCACTGCAGGGGATGAAAGCGCAAGCTACGATTTATCAAATGCGACCATAACCAAAGACGGAAACGAATCGGAGGTAGGCGATATTAACGAGGGGGACATCCTCAAGATTACCCTTGATAAGAGCGGAAATGCGGCGGAGGTTGAAATCGTAAATGCAGGAGGCTTTGGCGGCAGCGGAAATGTAGAGCAGGGAAGTAGCGCAAACACCATTGACGAAGACGGAACTTACTCTAATGAAACCTACACTTCCACCGGAGATGATGAGAACGCGCTGCGTGTTGACGGAGCAGAGGTAACACTTACGGGAATCACCGTCAGCAAGGACGGAGGTTCCTCCTCGAATACGGAGGACGGCGACTTTTACGGAATGAATGCGGCGCTGCTGGCAACGGACGGAGCAACGGTTACGATTAAGGACGCCACCGTAACCTCCGACGCCCAGAACGGAAATGGGATTTTTAGCTACGGAAGCGGAACTACCGTGAATGTATCCGACACGACGATCACAACGACAAAAGATAATTCCGGCGGCATCCAGACCACCGGAGGCGCCACCACAAACGCCAGCAATCTGACCGTTTCAACCGCAGGGAATTCCTCGGCGGCAATCCGCTCCGACAGAGGCGGCGGTACGGTGAATGTTGACGGGGAAACCTACACCAGCAGCGGCTACAATTCCCCGGCGGTTTACTCCACCGCAGATATAACAGTAAAAAACGCGAAGTTAACTGCGAAAAACTCGGAAGCCCTGGTAATTGAGGGAGAAAATTCCATTACCCTGGAAAATTGCAAGGTTACAGGTAATATGAGCGATACAAAAGGCACCAGTTCTGACGAAAATGTGCATAATGTGATGATTTACCAGTCAATGTCCGGTGACGCGGAAGTGGGAACCAGCGAATTTTCCATGACCGGCGGAAGCCTTACATCGAAAAACGGCGATATGTTCTATATCACCAACACGAACTGCACCATCGAGCTCACGGATGTAACCATCAAGAATGCAGACAGCGACGGATATTTGATGAACATTTGCGGCAACTCCGCATCCCACGGCTGGGGCACAGCCGGCACTAACGGCGGCAATGTAACCTTTACGGCATCGGATCAGACTCTCAAAGGCGATATAGTAGTTGACACGATTTCCACGCTGAATATGAAGCTCACGGATGGAAGCACATTTACCGGAACCGTGAATATCGTGGATAATGC
>CAVGEP010000096.1:0-975 GCA_963628105.1 Alistipes communis | reverse complement strand
GCAGCACCTTTACCGGAACCGTGAACATCGTAGACAATGCCGAGGGCGGCACAGCGGTTTCTGACAACGCGGTGATCACCATTGACAGCGGATGCACCTGGAATCTGACCGGAAACTGCACCGTTACAAGCCTTACAAATAACGGCACCATCAACTTTAACGGTTACACCATCACGCTGGCGGACGGAACGGTATTAAAATAAAAAAATCCTTGCATTTCACGAATTTTGTAGTATAATTATTGGGTACGGTTTTGTCCGTACAATTCTCTGCGACGAAAGGCAGTTTTCGGGAAAAGCACCGAAAAGGCTGAAACGTCGCCATATAAGTCCATAGGGAGGTGACAAAATGACGAATTATGAAGTTATGTTCATTATCGACGCTGCTTTGGAAGATGAAAAGAAAGACGCAACAGTAGAAACAGTTCAGTCTATTATCGCATCTGACGGTGAAGTTGAAAAAGTAGACGTTTGGGGAATGAGAAAGCTTGCTTATCCTATCAACAAGAAGGAAGAAGGATACTATGTAGTAGTTGATTTCAAGGGCAACCCGACATTACCTAAGGAACTTGACAGAAGACTCAAGATTTCCGACAACGTAATCAGACACATCATTATCAGCAAGGACAAGAAATAGAAACGAGGTGTAAAAATGAATAGCGTTGTACTGATCGGAAGATTGACAAGAGACCCGGAAGTGAGATATACGGCCGGAACGCAAATGGCTGTTTGCACCTTTACGGTGGCAATCGACAGACCTGTAAGATCCGGCGCCGAGAAACAGACGGACTTTCCGCGGGTTACAGTCTTTGGCAAACAGGCTGAGAACTGCGAAAGATACCTAAAAAAAGGCAGAATGGTGGGCGTTCAGGGCAGAATCCAGACGGGCAGCTATACCAACAAAGACGGTGCTACCGTCTACACCACAGATGTCGTAGCTGACAGAGTAGAATTTTTAGAATGGGGCGACAGACCT
>CAVGEP010000095.1:0-6414 GCA_963628105.1 Alistipes communis | reverse complement strand
CTCGTAGGTTATCTGCGGACGCTTTAGGAGCTCCGCAAGGGATACTCGGCCGGAAACCGGAGCGCTCCCATGCTTTTCCAAAAATTCATTAACCTCCGCGGGCGCTACTGTTTTTTCCTCTAATCTCCGCATCTCCCTTTGGACATTTTCTTTCTTTTGGAGATGCCTGTCATATCTTTCCTTGGATGCTAAGCCTATCCTGTAAGATTTCTCCGTGAGGCGCAGGTCAGCGTTGTCTTGCCTCAGAAGCAGCCTATATTCGGCTCTGCTGGTCATAATTCTATAAGGTTCATTGGTACCTTTGGTAACTAAATCGTCGATGAGAACGCCAATATAAGCCTCGTTTCTTCCGAGGACGAATGGTTCTTTTTGGGAAATTTTAAGTGCAGCGTTAATTCCTGCCATAAGACCCTGAGCCGCGGCTTCTTCGTATCCGGAGCTTCCGTTAAACTGCCCCGCGCAAAACAGATTCTCGATTCCGCGATATTCCAGATTCAATTTTAGATCCTGTGGGTCGATGCAGTCGTATTCGATGGCATACGCAGGTCTTACGATTCTGATATTTTCAAGTCCCGGTATGGTCTTGTAGAAGGCATATTGCACATCCTCGGGAAGACTTGATGACATTCCCTGTATATACATCTCATCGGTGTCCAGGCCCTCCGGCTCGATGAATGTCTGGTGCCGCTGCTTATCCGCGAACCTGTTTACCTTATCCTCGATGGATGGGCAGTACCTTGGTCCTATGCCCTCGATTTGCCCGCCAAAAAGTGCCGAGCGATGGAAGTTCTCGCGGATGATCCGATGGGTTTCTTCATTTGTATAGGTAAGCCAGCACAGCGCCTTGTTCTCCCCTATTTCGTCATTCATAAAAGAAAAAGGCACTATTCTTTCGTCTCCGTGCTGCGGGATCATATTTTCGTAATTGAGGCTTGACCCAAGGCACCTCGCGGGAGTTCCGGTCTTGAATCTGCGGAGCTTCATTCCGTGTTTTTTAAGGTTGTCCGCAAGCTCGTTGGCAGGAGCAAGCCCGTTAGGGCCGCTCGAAAATGCGCTGTCCCCGATAAAAATTTTTCCCCTAAGGAATGTCCCCGTAGCAAGGACCACCGCCTTCGCGGTATAGTAGGAATGCGTCTTCGTTTCGACGCCGCACACTTTCCCGTCTTCAACGATAAGATCCGTAACCTCGCCCTGCTTCATATCCAGGTTCGGCTGTCTTTCGATGGTCTTTTTCATCTCAAGATGGTACTTGTTTTTGTCCGCCTGTGCCCGCAGCGAGTGAACCGCAGGACCCTTCGCGGTGTTTAGCATTTTGCTCTGTATAAAGGTCTTGTCGATATTAATTCCCATTTCGCCACCCAGAGCATCGATTTCTCTTACCAGATGTCCTTTGCCTGTTCCTCCGATGGAAGGATTGCACGGCATCATCGCCACCGCCTCCAGGTTGATCGAAAACATAAGGGTTTTCATACCCATTCTTGCCGATGCCAGAGCCGCCTCGCAGCCCGCATGGCCTGCGCCTACGACTATAACGTCATATTCGCCCATTAAATTTCTTTCCATAATATATCGTCTTTCTTTTATTTTCCTAAACAAAATCTTGCGAAGACTTCGTTTATAATATCATCTTCAACCTCTTCGCCTATAATAGCACCGAGGCTTTCATAGGCGGATCTTGCGTCGATCTCAAGTAGCTCCAGCGGCTGAGAGGCTTTTGCCATTTCGATTGCATCGCCGAGGGCACTCGCCGCCTCCTCCAGTAGACGCTTGTGCCGCGCATTTGTAACGAGCATACTCTCATTTTGCTTTACCTGACCGCCGTAAACAAGCTCTTCAACTTTATCTTCTATTTCTTCGATTCCCCTGCCACTTGCTACGGATGCTTCTATCAGGGATGCCCCCGGCATAAGCTCCGTAATTTCTGCTGCCTCAAAAGCCTGAGGCAAATCAGTTTTGTTCAAAATGATAATCGCCTTTTTCTCGCCGATTCTATCTATTATAGCAAAGTCCTCCTCATCAAGAGGGCGGCTTCCGTCAGCCATAAATATTATCAAGTCCGCATTGTTAAATGCTTCCTTGCTCTTTTCAATTCCGATTTTTTCTATAATATCTTCAGTTTCTCTGATTCCGGCGGTATCCGTGAGCTTTACCGGAATTCCCCGAATTGTCAGCATTTCTTCTATGGTATCTCTGGTAGTTCCCGGAATTTCGGTTACGATGGCCCTCGTTTCTCTGAGCAGAGCGTTCATCAGCGATGATTTTCCTACGTTCGGCTTACCGATAATGGAAATTTTCAGTCCCTCTGTAATTATGCGCCCGGTGCCTGCAGTTCTCAGCATTTCTTCGATTTTGGCGAGTGCCGCAGCCAAATTCGAGGCAAGCTTTTCAAATGTTAGCTGCTCGATATCCTCGTCCGGATAGTCGATGTTTACGCTTATGTTCACAAGACTGTCCATGAGCTGCGTGCGAATCTGGCGGATTTTCTCCGAAAAAACACCCTCCAGCTGATTCAGCGCCACGTCAAAGGATTTATCCGACTTTGCCCGAATCAAATCGATTACCGCCTCTGCCTGCGACAAATCCAGCCTGCCATTTAGAAAAGCCCGCTTTGTAAATTCTCCGGGCTCGGCAAGGCGAGCGCCATTTTTGAGAACCAGCGACAAAATTTTGCGTAAGGAAACAAGACTCCCGTGGCACTGGATTTCGACAACATCCTCTGCCGTATAGGAATATGGCGCCCTAAAGTAAACCGTCATCACCTCGTCTATCAGCTCCCCGGTGAAATTATCTTTCACATACCCGTAGTGCATCATCCGCGGCCTGAGCGTACTTTCTATTATGTCGTTTATGTCGCTACAAACAGCGCTCCCGGCAGCAGGAAGCTCTCCTGGAATTTTTTTATATTCTTTTTTTGCACGGCTAAATACCTTTTCCAAAATTGTAATGGCCTCTTCGCCGCTTATTCTCACAATGCCGATTCCGCCCTCTCCGGGAGCCGTGGCAATGGCAGCTATCGTATCTTCCATATCTCTGCTTTCCGCCGGCGGCATTTCGCCTGGAGCCGGACTTCTAAAAAAGTAAGCCCGTTTTTTCAAACGGGCCAATAACTACTTCAATTCAATTATAACCCTTCTGTATGGATCTTGACCCTCACTTCTGGTAGTAACCTGAGGATGGTTCTGAAGAGTTGCATGAATAACCTTTCTTTCGTAAGGATTCATAGGTTCCAGTCTGACGCTCTTTTTGGTTCTTGCAACCTTGTTTGCCAGTCTGACCGCCAGCATTTCGAGAGTTTTTTCTCTCCTTGCCCTGTAATTTTCCGCATCTACAACGACTCTCGTATATGCGTTCTGTTCCTTGTTCACAACAAGGCTTGTAAGGTACTGGATTGCATCCAGCGTTTGTCCTCTCTTGCCGATGATAGTTCCGGAATCCTTTCCCTGAATATCAATGTAGAGAGAATCCTTTCCTTCCTTTGCGGTGATGTCAAGTGTAAGTCCCATTTCCCTGGTAACTTCTTCAAGGAAACTAAGTGCCGGATGCTCTTCACAAACTGTGAGATTTTCATCGGGCTCCTTTTCGATTACCGGTTTAACATCTTCGATGTCAAACTTCGGGGCTCTTTTTTCTTTTCTGTTTCTTGATGCTTCCTTCTTAGGAGCTCTTTCTCTTTGCGGTTTTGCTTTTTCGACTTCCGATTCCTGTCTTTGCGGCACCGGCGGCTTTTCCTGCTTCTTTTCTTCTTTTGCAGGAGCTTTTTTCTTTTCGACTCTTACTTTTGCAAGCTTCGAACCGATTCCGAAAAATCCGCGAGAAGATTCCTCCAAAACGGTAACATCAACCTGATCTATGGTAAGATTCAGATCCTGGAGAGCCAGTCTGACTGCCTCGTCCACATCTGTTCCGTACTTCTCAGAAAAATCCATATTTTTTCCTCCAATGTTTTATGCTTTTGCTCTTCTCTTTTTGTTTTTCGCTTCTCTGGCTTCCTTTTCTTCCTTTTGCTTCTTTCTCCAAGCATTGAATCTCATATTGTAGAAGATTTGGATAACCTGGCTTCCGAACCAATAAACCGCAAGACCTGCAGGATAGCTTCTTGCCATCCAAAGAATCATGATAGGGAAAAAGTACTTCATGGTCTTGGTCATAAATGCAGTCTGCTGAGCGGAACCTGCGCCTGCCATCTGAGACTGAGACATCGTGAAAGAGATATATGTAGCGATTGCCGCAGCTATAGGAAGGATCCATTTATCAGGCTGCGCCATATCCTTTATCCACAGAAAGCTCTCGTGAGTTGCGAAAAGCATATCGTCCGACGACAGGTAATCCATTGGGTTTCTAAGCAAAGCGAAAAGACCCATGATAACCACCATCTGCACTATCATAGGAAGGCATCCGCCGTACATACTCGCTCCCTCACTCTTATAAAGCTCGTTGAGCTTTTCGTTCATAAGAGCCTTGTCATTTGCGTATTTCTGTTGGATTTCCTTTATCTTTGGCTGAAACTCAGACATCCTCATCGTGGACTTTGTCTGCTTCGCATATACCGGGTAAAGGCATAATTTTACGATAATCGTCAGGATAACGATCGCTATTCCATAATCTCCGATCAGTTCGTACAGCCACGTGAGCAAATAACTTAATGGTTTTACAATAAGTCCCATCAATTTCCTCCATTATTTCAAAGGGTCATATCCACCTTCATGCCATGGATGACACTTCAAAATTCGTTTAATACCTAAATAGCTACCTTTGAAAACTCCATATTTTTCTAGCGCCTGAATGAAATAAGTGGAGCAGGTAGGATAAAACCGGCAGGTGGAAGGAAATAAAGGTGAAATGAATTTTTGATAAATTCTAATCATCAAAATCATTATTTTCTTAAAAAAATTACCTATTATTCTCATTTCTCTTCATTATCCCGGCTTTTGTAAATGCGGAGCGAAGCGATTTTTCAACCTCCGCACACTTTTTTTCGGAAATAGTATTCCTTGCAATTATAATAAAATCGTATCCCTGCGGAAGCCCTCCCGAAAATGTCCGGTAAGCTTCTTTCATCAGGCGTCTGGCACGATTTCTTTTTACACTATTTCCTACTTTTTTGCTTGCCAAAAACCCTGTTCTGTTGTACGGCAAATGATTGGGCCTAAAAAACAGGACCACATATCTCTCGCCGACGGATCTTCCCCTATTATATATAGCGGAAAAATCGCTTTTTTTTCTTAAAACATTCTTTTTCAGCATTCTAAATAACCATTTGGCATCTCAAGATTATGCAGTTAATTTTTTTCTGCCTCTGGCTCTTCTTCTCTTCAGAACGTTTCTTCCGTTCTTGGTTGCCATTCTCTTTCTGAAACCATGTTCTTTCATTCTCTGTCTTTTCTTTGGCTGATATGTCTGTTTCATTTTTAGACTCCTTTCTGAATTTTTTTGTGCAATCTAAATTCCAATATGCACATATACCCAAGTATTATACTTTATATACTTGCAAATGTCAATGAATTGTTCATTCTTATGCATTCCTTTGCGGGAAAAAATTTTATCCACTATACTTATTCATAGATTTATCCTTAGTATGTGGATAACTTTTGGAAAATATTTTGTATTTATTGATAATTCGCTCTTGCCTATGGATAACTTTTTATATAAAATAGAAGTACTATAAAGATAGCAATTTTAAGAAGGTAACAAAGTGGAAAAGTACGAAAAAATTTGGTCCGGCGTTTTAGATATAATACAGGAAAATACTACTCCTATCAGCTTCGAAACTTGGTTTAAGCAGCCACTTAGTATCAACCAAATCGACGATGAGCTGAAGATAGTATATTTGCAGGTTTCTTCTCCTCGAGGAAATGATTTTATTATCAGCGTCCTCAAAACGCGATACATTTCTTATCTTCAACTTGCTTTTAAGAAGGTACTAAATGATGATTATCGTGTCGTTTTGAAATCCTTCGACGAATATGATAAACCTGTGGATAACTCATTAGCTGCCCCCAAAAAAAAGCCCGGAAAGAAGGTTTTGGATAATCAAAAGCTCTTTAATCCGAAATTTAATTTTGATAATTTTGTCGTAGGAAACAGCAATAAGCTTGCTCACGCTGCGGCTCTTGCGGTAGCTGAATCACCTTCGGAGACTTATAATCCCCTTTTTATCTACGGAGGTTCGGGACTTGGCAAGACTCATCTTATGCACGCAATAGGAATTTATCTGCTTGAGCATAATCCTTCGCTGAATGTTTTATATGTATCTTCGGAAATGTTTACGAATGAGCTTATCAAAGCCATCGCAGAGCAGAAGATGAACGAATTTAAGAAAAAATACAGAAAAGTCGATGTGCTTTTGGTTGATGATATTCAATTTTTGGAGGGAAAAGAAAATACACAAGAAGAATTTTTCCATACATTCAACAC
>CAVGEP010000094.1:0-6451 GCA_963628105.1 Alistipes communis | reverse complement strand
GGTCATAAGGCGAAAGCTCCACCTTTACCTTGTCGCCGGGAAGAATTCTGATATAATTCATTCTGATTTTGCCTGAAATGTGTGCCAGCACCTCAAAACCGTTGTCTAATTTGACCTTGAACATCGCGTTCGGCTGTGCATCAACAACTGTTCCGACTGCTTCAATGACGTCTTTCTTCGCCATAAATACATCTCCTTCTGTTCTTTATAAGGTAAGCAATTCCGGCTCACCATCAGTGATAATAACCGTATTTTCATAGTGTGCCGCAAGCCCTCCGTCCAGAGTAACCGCCGTCCAGTCATCTTCCAGTACGTCGATTTCCCATGTTCCTTGGGTTATCATCGGCTCAATTGCCAGTGTCATGCCCGGCTGAAGCCTAGGACCCTTGCCGGCCTTTCCGACATTCGGGATCTGCGGATCTTCGTGCATCTGACTCCCGATTCCGTGTCCCACGAAGTCCCGGATGACTCCGAAGCCTTCGCCTTCTACGGTTTCTTGGATTGCGTGAGAAATGTCATATAATCTGTTTCCCGCCTTCGCGTAGGCGATCCCGTTATAGAATGCCCGCTCCGCCGTTTCTATCAGATGCGCTGCCTCGGGACTTACCTTCCCTACGGGATAAGTCCTTGCGGCATCCGCCATATATCCTTTGTATTCGACCACAAGGTCGCAGCTCACTATGTCGCCTTCTCTCAGATGGCGCTTTTTGCTCGGAATTCCGTGAACGACCTCATCATTGATTGAAACGCATACGCTTGCCGGATAACCGCAGTATCCCTTTTCGGCTGCGGTCATTCCGTGCTCCCGTACTGTTTTTTCAACAAAACGATCTATTTCCAATGTGGAGATGCCGGGTTTTATCAGCTCGGGCAGCTCTCTGAGAATCAGCCCGCAAACCTTTCCGGCCTCCCGCATTAAATCAAGTTCCTGTTTTGATTTGATGATGATCATTATAATTCCCCTAAAGCTTTTACGATGTCAGCAAACACATTGTCAAGTCCGGTACTGCCGTCGATATGCGCAAGTGTTCCTGCATTTTCATAATACTCGATGAGAGGCATTGTCTGTGCTTCGTAAACGTCGATTCTGTTTGTAACCGTCTCCAAATTGTCATCTGCTCTCTGGAACAGCTGGCCGCCGCAGTAGTCGCAAACGCCTTCTTTTTTAGGAGGAATGTTCACTACATGGAAGCTGGCGCCGCAAGCCTTGCAGACCCTTCTTCCCGTAAGTCTTGTAATAAGCTCTTCCTTTTCTACCGCGATATCCAAAACCTTGTCGATCTTGGAATCGTGCGCAGCCAAGAATTCATCCAGCTTTTCTGCCTGATAAACGGTTCTCGGAAATCCGTCAAGCAGGAAGCCGTTCTTGCAGTCATCGGCAAGGAGCCTTGTGGTTGCGATTTCGATTACCAAATCGTCCGGAACAAGTTCGCCCTTGTCCATATATTCCTGTGCCTTCTTGCCAAGCTCGGTTCCATTCTTGATGTTTTCTCTGAAAATGTCTCCCGTCGAAATATGTGGAATTTCATATTTCTCGACGATCTTAACTGCCTGGGTTCCTTTTCCTGCTCCGGGAGGCCCTAATAATATAGTTCTAAGCATTTTACTCATCTCCCTCTTCTTACTTCAAGAAACCTTGATAATTTCTCATGAGCATCTGGTTTTCGAGTTGTCTTACCGTGTCAAGTGCAACACCTACTGCGATGAGCAGCGATGTTCCGCCGAAGTGGATTCCCTTGAGTGTCGGAACCATTACGCCTAAGACTGTAGGCAGGGTTGCGATAAGAGCAAGGAAAATTGCTCCCACGATAGTAACTCTGGACATAACCTTGTTCAAATAATCTTCGGTAGCTTTGCCCGGTCTGATTCCCGGAATGAAGCCGCCGTTAGCCTTCATGTTATTCGCAACTTCGGCAGGATTAAATGTAATGCCTGTGTAGAAGTATGTGAAGAAGATGATAAGCACGATGTTAAGCACTCCGTAAACCCAAACACCCGGATTTCCCGAAGGCGAAAGCCACTTCGTAACCCATACGCTAAAAGCATTGTCCTGAGACATAAAGTATGTGATGGTCAGTGGGAACTGCAAAATCGACAAAGCGAAGATGATCGGAATTACGCCGGACTGATTTACCTTGATAGGAATATGAGTCGACTGGCCGCCGTACATCTTTCTGCCTACTACTCTCTTTGCATACTGTACAGGGATTCTTCTCTGTCCTTCCTGGATGAGAACAACGCCTGCCGTTACGAACACCGCCGCGATTATGAAGATGATAATCGTCACAAGGGACAGCGATCCGCCCTGATATCCTGTTACAACCGTTCTGATTCCGCTCGGGATTCTGGCTACGATACCACCGAAGATGAGGAGCGAAATACCATTTCCGATACCTCTCTCGTTGATCTGTTCACCAAGCCACATAAGGAATGCGGTACCTGCGGTCAGAACCAGTACTACAACGATGATTGAAAATGCGCTCTTATCAACGACAGCCTGTCTGAAGAGACCTACCGTAAGACCTATTGCCTGAACCAGTGCCAGCACAACAGTCATGTAACGGGTGATCTGAGCCATTTTCTTACGGCCTTCCATTCCCTCTTTTGCGAGTCTCTCGAAATAAGGGAAGGCAATCGTAAGCAGCTGAACGATGATCGATGCAGTGATGTATGGAGTAATACTCAATGCAAAAATTGTGAAGTTACTGAAGGATCCGCCTGAGAACAAGTCGAACAAATCGAAAAGCCCCGTTTCGCCGGTAAACATCTCACTGAGCACGCTTCTGTTAATGTTCGGAACCGGAATGTTTGATCCGATTCTGAACACTACGAGCATGAGGAGGGTGAAAATCATTTTACTTCTGATTTCCGCAACTTTCCAAGCTTGAGCAACTGTCTTTAACATACCCATCTTAAATCACCTCTGCCTTTCCTCCAGCAGCTTCTATCTTTTCTGCGGCAGTCTTGCTGAATTTGTTAGCCTGAACTGTCAATGCTACTTTGACTTCGCCATCGCCAAGGATCTTGATTCCGTCCTTAACCTGTTTAACAACTCCTGCTTCTTCGAGCACTGCCTGGTTTACGACCGTACCTGCCTCGAACCTGTTCAAGTCCTCAACATTAACGATTGTATATTCGGTTCCCCAAATGTTTGTGAAACCTCTCTTTGGTAATCTTCTGTATAAAGGCATCTGGCCGCCTTCGAATCCGAGACGAACGCCGCCGCCGGATCTTGAGTTCTGACCGTTCATACCTCTGCCGCCGGTTTTACCCTGACCGGTTGCAGTACCGCGGCCTCTTCTCTTCGGGTTTTTGGTAGAACCCGGTACAGCTCTTAATTCATGTAATTTCATCTCAGCGCACCTCCTATACTTCTTCTACAGTTACAAGATGTGACACCTTAGCCACTGCGCCGCGAGTCTGCGGAGTATCGGCTAATTCAACCGAGTGGTGCATCTTTCTGAGTCCTAACGCTTCAACAACTTTTCTTTGTTTAGGGGAAGCGCCGATCATGCTCTTTGTCAAAGTGATTTTAATCATTTTTGTCATCTCTGGCTTGTCCTCCTATCCTAAGATTTCTTCTTTTGTCTTGCCTCTGAGCTTAGCAACCTTTTCTACAGTCATCATGCCCTTAAGTCCTTCGAGGGTTGCATAAGCCATGTTCCCTGTATTGTTGGAGCCGATGGATTTGGCTCTTACGTCTTTGATACCGGCAGCTTCAAGCACTGTACGAACAGATGAACCTGCGATTACTCCGGTACCTTGTGCAGCCGGCATGATGAGAACTCTGCCGGCTCCGAAAATGCCTAAGTTTCTGTGAGGTACTGTTGTTCCTACTGTTGGAACATATATTAAATTCTTCTTTGCATCTTCTTCAGCTTTTCTTACAGCTTCAGGAATTTCCTGAGACTTACCAAGACCAACGCCTACATATCCGTTGCCGTCGCCGACTACTACGGTTACGCTGAATCTCATGTTTCTACCGCCTTTAACAGTCTTTGCAACTCTTCTGATATTAACGATAGTCGAATTCAAGTCAAGCTTGGATGCATCAACGATATTACGCATTCCTTTTTTCCTCCTGTTAGAATTTTAATCCTGCTTCACGAGCGCCTTCTGCCAGTTCTGCAACTCTTCCGTGGTACAAGAATCCGCCTCTGTCAAAGCAAACTTCTTCGATTCCTTTTGCGAGTGCTCTCTTTGCAAGGGCTTCACCGACCTTTTTAGCTGCTTCTTTGTTTCCGCCGTAACCAACTTCACCTTTAAGTTCTTTGTCCAGGGAAGATGCGGATACTAAAGTAACTTTGTTTACATCGTCAATCACCTGAGCTGAGATGTTCTTGTTTGATCTGTAAACGCAAAGTCTTGGTCTTTCAGGAGTTCCAAAAAGGTTTTTTCTTACTCTTTCGTGTCTTTTGACACGCTTGTCATTTCTGCTTACTTTTGCCATTTTAATTCACTCCTTTCCCTTTATTTAGCGCCAGCCTTGCCTTCTTTTCTGCGGATATATTCATCAGCATACTTGATACCCTTGCCCTTGTAAGGTTCCGGACTTCTCCATGCTCTGATGTTAGCCGCATAATTTCCGACAACTGCTTTATCGATACCCTTTACGGTAATTTCTGTCGCGGACGGACATTCCGTTGCGATTCCTTCAGGGTCTTTTAATTCTACAGGGTGGGAATATCCAAGGTTCATTACCAAAGTATCGCCCTTCTTTTCGGCTTTGTATCCAACGCCTACAAGCTGGAGCTTCTTCTCGAAACCTTGAGTTACGCCCAATACCATATTGTTTATTAAAGTTCTTGCAAGTCCGTGCTGAGATCTTTCTTCTCTTGCGTCGGAAGCTCTGGAAACCAGCACTTCGCCCTCTGCAACCTCAACCTTGATCAACTTGCTGATTTGTTCTGATAATTGTCCTTTCGGGCCCTTTACCGTGACAACATTGTTAGCGTCTACGGAAACTTCTACGCCGGCAGGAACAACTACAGGTTTTCTACCTATTCTAGACATTTTTTGTTCCTCCTACCATACATAACAGATTACTTCGCCGCCGATACCCAGCTTTCTGGCTTCCTTGTCGCTTACGATTCCCTTTGATGTGGAGATGATAGCGATTCCAAGGCCACCCAGTACCTTAGGTACTTCTCCGGCCTTAGCATAAACCTTGAGGCCCGGCTTTGAAATTTTCTTGATTCCTGAAATTACTTTTTCTTTGTTAGCGCCGTATTTCATCGTAACTTTGATCATACCTTGCTTGTCGTCTTCTATAACCTCGAAATCCGCAATGTAGCCTTCTTCCTTCAAGATTTCGGCAATCGCTTTTTTCATTTTCGATGCCGGAATCTCAACAGTTTCATGACCTACAGTGTTGGCATTTCTGATTCTTGTTAGCATATCCGCTATAGGATCTGTCATTGTCATTGCAGTGTTTCTCCTTTCATAATTTTTACCAGCTTGCTTTTCTTACGCCCGGAATTTCTCCTTTATAAGCAAGCTCTCTAAAACAGATACGGCAGATACCATATTTTCTAAGTACGGAATGCGGTCTTCCGCAAAGTCTGCATCTGGTATATGCGCGAGTCGAATATTTAGGTTTTCTAGCCTGTTTTACTTTGAGAGATGTCTTTGCCATAATTCCCTCCTTGTTACTTTTCGAACGGCATACCTAAGAGCTCCAATAATGCAGCCGCTTCTTCGTCTGTTTTAGCCGTTGTTGTAAATACTATGTTCATACCTTTGATTGTATCAACCTTATCATAGTTGATTTCAGGGAAGATTAACTGCTCCTTGATACCCATAGAGTAGTTGCCTCTACCGTCAAAAGAGTTTTTGCTAACACCCTTGAAGTCTCTTACTCTCGGAAGAGCGATGTTGAAGAATTTGTCTGCAAATTCATACATGTTGTCTCCTCTCAGAGTAACCTTTGCGCCGACAGGCATGCCCTGTCTAACCTTGAAGTTCGCAATGGACTTCTTTGCCTTTGTAACGACAGGTCTTTGTCCGCTGATCAAAGCGATTTCTTCAACTGCGGATTCCATAACCTTTGCGTTGTCCTTTGCCTCGCCAAGTCCCATGTTGATGGTAATCTTTGTGAGCTTTGGAACTTCCATCACGTTTTTATATTGGAATTTTTCTTTCAGTGCTCCGAAAACTTCATTATTATAAGTTTCTCTCAATCTTGCTGTCAAAATCGTCTCCTCCTTTCTTAGTCGATTACGTTTCCTGTCTTCTTGGAAACTCTAACTTTTTTGCCGTCCTTAACCTGGTATCCGAACTTGATAACGGATTTTGCCTTTGTATCGTAAAGCATTACGTTGGAAGCATCGATAGGTGCTTCGAAATGCTTGATCTCGGCGCCGGCTTTTCTTGTGGCCTTTGCGTGCTTGGTAACTACGTTTACGCCCTCAACTACGACTCTGTTTTCCTTTGGCATTGCCTTAAGGACTTT
>CAVGEP010000093.1:5540-6463 GCA_963628105.1 Alistipes communis | reverse complement strand
TTTTTGTTATTTCATTGTTTTTCTCTGGATGAGTTTGATGATTTCAACAATCGGCATTACTAGGAACGCAAGTCCCATTGCGATTGCATATTCCTCAAAGCTGATGTGCTCAAATTCGAATGCTTCCGAAAGGAATGGCACATAAATTACCATTGTCGTCGCCACGAAGCTGGCAATGGATGACCAAATCAATGCTCTGTTCATATATTTCATGCTAAACAGGCTTCCTCTCTGGGAACGCATGTTGAAGCTGTGGAAAATCTCTGCCATTGAAAGGGTTAGGAATGCCATCGTTGTCCCGTCAGGGCTCGTGGTAATCTCCCAAACTCCAGCCTCGATATAGTGTCCGATGAAATATGCCGCCATGGTAAGTACCGTAAGGACCACGCCCTGGTACATCATGTCAAAGCCAAGACCTCCTGCAAAGATGCCGTCGGTGGTTTTTCTCGGCTGACGCTTCATGATGTCGTCTTCCGGTCTTTCCATCCCAAGAGCCAGCGCCGGGAAGCAGTCCGTGATGAGGTTGATCCAAAGCAGGTGAACCGGCTGCAAGATCACAAATCCCAGCATGGTAGCCGCAAATATACTCAGCACCTCACTCATATTTGAGGCAAGAAGGAACTGTATTGACTTCCTAATATTGTCGTAAATTCTCCTTCCCTCTTCAACCGCACCTACGATGGTAGCGAAGTTGTCATCCGCAAGTACCATATCCGCAACGTTCTTTGTAACATCGGTTCCCGTGATACCCATTCCGACGCCTATGTCCGCAGACTTGATGCTCGGAGCGTCATTCACACCGTCTCCGGTCATCGCCGTTACATAGCCCTTTTTCTTCCACATGTTTACGATACGAACCTTATGTTCCGGCTGTACACGGGCATAAACGCTGATGTTTTCGATTTCCTTTTCAAACTCCTCGT
>CAVGEP010000093.1:0-5530 GCA_963628105.1 Alistipes communis | reverse complement strand
TCCAGGATTCCCAGCTCACGACCGATTGCAGATGCCGTGTCGATGTGGTCTCCGGTAATCATAACCGGTCTGATTCCAGCCTCGTTACACTCTTCGATTGCCGCCTTAACCTCCGGTCTTACCGGGTCGATCATTCCCGAAAGTCCTACAAAGCAAAGGTCATTTTCTACTCCCGCAGGGGATATGTCCTCAGGAAGCGCATCGTAGGTCTTGAAAGCCGCCATCAGCACTCTGAGGGCCTTGTCAGCCATCTGCTTGTTGGCTGCGGCGATCTCTTTGCGGTCGCCGTCGGTAATGTCACGAATTTCTCCGTTTTGGATAATCTTCGTGCATTTTTTCAGCACTTCATCCGGAGCGCCCTTTGTATATTGAATGATTTTGCCCTCTGCGTCCTTGTGCAGAGTGGACATCATCTTCCGGCCGCTGTCAAAAGGAACTTCCGATATTCTCGGCATTTTCGCCTCCACATCGGACTTTTCGATTCCGATCTTATGAGCGTAGTTTACGAGCGCACATTCCGTAGGTTCTCCGGTGGCGGAGTCATCCCCCGCCTCGATTCTGGCATCGCAGCACAGCGCCATAGCCGAAGCAAGAAGCTTTTCTTCCTTGGCTCCTGCGTAGGTCTCAACAACGGTCATCTTGTTTTGAGTAAGCGTTCCCGTCTTGTCCGAGCATATTATCTGCGCACAGCCCAGAGTCTCAACCGCCGTGAGCTTACGGATTATTGCATTCCGCTTACTCATATTCGTAACGCCTATGGAAAGTACGATGGTAACAACCGCCGCCAGCCCCTCAGGAATCGCAGCAACCGCAAGACTTACGGCTATCATAAATGTATTGATTAAAACTTCCGCATTTATATCGGAGGTCCTTATCAGGCTTACAGCGAAGATTACCACGCAAATTGCCAGCACCAAAATCGTCAAGATTTTGCTCAGCTGGGTAAGCTTGATCTGCAGTGGGGTCTTGCCCTCCTGGGCCTGTGCAAGAGCGTCGGCAATTTTGCCCATCTCTGTATTCATTCCCGTGCCGCAGATTACCGCCTTGCCTCGGCCATAAACCACGGTACTACCCATATAAATCATGTTCTTCCTGTCGCCGAGCGGAATATCCTTCGCATCGCCCAGAGTAAGCGTTTCCGAAGTCTTGGTTACCGGAACGCTTTCGCCGGTAAGCGCGGCTTCTTCTATCTTGAGGCTATTGCTTTCGATGATTCTGCCGTCTGCCGGAATCGCATCGCCGGCTTCGAGTATGACGACATCGCCTGCCACAAGGTCTTCGCTCTTTACGACCTGAATCTTGCCGTCTCTTAGCACCTTGCTGGTGGCCGCCGCCATCTCCTGCAGGGCTTCGATGGCCTTTTCTGCCTTGCTCTCCTGGTACATTCCAAGGATTGCATTGATGATTACCACCGCCATTATGATGATAACATCCGCAAAATTTTCTCCCGCATAATACGAGGTTACACCCGATACTGCCGCCGCCGCGATGAGCACGATGATCATCGGGTCAGCCATCTGGGAAAGGAAGCGTTTGAGAAGCGAATCCTTTTTGGCCTCTGCCAGTTTGTTCTTGCCGTCTTTGGCAAGTCTTTGTGCTGCCTCTTTGGAAGTCAAACCTTCCTCACTCGATTTTACTTCCGACAGCGTTTCGTCAAGATTTTTTAAGTAGTATTGCATTTTTCCTCCTTCGGTAGTAAAGCCACTAAAAAAAGACTCCTACCATATATTTAGTATATATGGTAAAAGTCTTACTGTTTAAGATATATGCGAACCGGCTGCTCGCCGGTTGGGATGTCGCAAATACCACGCGTAGCCGCGCCAGTTACTCCCTCTTACAATTTGTATATTTTACTACAAAAGAAGCAAACTTGTCAATAAAAATCTCACATGTTTTTGATTAAAATTATGTTAAGTTCTGTTTGAAACTTAAGGAGGGCACAAAATAGAATCATTATTCCCATCGTCATTATCATGTTCTTCACTCTTTGCCTCCTCCGTTAAGCTGCTTTCGCCATCCTGTTTCTCGTCTATTTCCTTCTCTTGGCCCAAGATTATGCCCTGGAAATGGAATTCCGTTTCGTTTTCCTCCTGAGAAATTCCCAGGAGCTTCGCCGCGCCGATGATATTTTTTATGGGTATGCTTATGTCATATCCTTCTTTTCCGGATTCTAGGAGGTGTGTATCTACACGGATTTCATCCGGCTTACAGTCAAGTATGGGCGCAACACTTTTCTTCAGGCTTTGCACGTCCGCGGGCAGAATCCTGCCTTGGTCCTCCGCCGAGTCGCGAAACAGGCTCACGTAGCCTTCTGTCTGTACCAGCTTCGTATAAACTGCCTGATTTGTCGCGAATTGCATCACGAATATCATCAGGAGAATTATAGATGCAATTGATGTGATAAAATCCTTCATCCGTATGCCTCCATGGTCCGGCGCATCGCCTCTCCGCTCACCTGGCGCAGGCTTGTATCCTGTGGCCCCGCCATCATATCGAAGACGATGCAGCCCAATATAATCGTTCCTACTATAATTATAAGCTGCTTCATGCGCCTCCAAGCCCCTTTCCGAAATCGATGGAATCCATGATCGCTCCGGTACCCTCGTCCATAATATCCTTAGCAGCCGTTTTCAGTGAGTTGTCGTCCCCCAGGACAAGCGTGTTTACGATAAAGGCTCCAAGCAGAATAGTTCCGATTATAATTATCAAGTTTTTCATTTTCATCCTCCTAAAAAACGTTTTTTAGCATAATCAGCGTGTCCGTAAAAACAGCCACCACCGCAAAGTTTATCAGCAGCGAAAAGACTGTGGCACCGGACCAGATAGTCGTAATCAAACTGTTTCGCTGGGCAATCTTCAGTGCCTGCGTCATTCTTTTTTCTGCCATCATGTTCTGGAAAACCTCCATCTGCTCGATGAGTTCTGCGGGATTTATCTGTTCCAATTTTGCAAGTATCACGCAAAAGTTTCTTCCGGCCTTTGTCCCCACCGCCTTTGAGAAATATTCGAATGCCTCCTCGTCCCTGCCTTGTCTATACAAAAGAAGCATCTCTCTGTATATCGGTTTGAGACGCGTCGCGTTTTCCATCAGCATAGTATACAAAAAATCGCCCGAAAAAGGTTTCGATCCGTTTACAATGGCAAGATTTTTCAGCGTTATACAGCTGTCGTACAGTTCCAGCTCCAAATTTTCTTTTTTTCTTATATATTTCATGTGTCTCATATGCCTGTCACCGCCTCCTATATGTCGAGTTTTCCACGCGATATGTACGCATAAACCACGATTCCGGAAATATAAAGTAAGAATGAAATCACAAACCATGTAAGACCCGTGCTCATACGAAACTGGTAAATGATGAACTTTTTCCAGCTCAAATTAAAAAACAAAATTCCTCCCACGGCAGTTAGCAGGTAGCTTATGGGCGCAAGGTATTTTAGCATGAGCTTTGCCTCATTATTCTCACGATTTACAAATTCGTCCACCTTTCGCGCCATTGCCACGGACTTTGATAAATCGGTCATGGCGTGAGTTACCTCCATCCCCGAGGACAGCGAAAAATACATATTTACCGAAAGTATTCCTGCCCAAGAGGTGTTTATAGACAGACGGAATTCGTCCAGAATTCGCTTCAGGTCTTCGTTGCTGCGCGCGGAGTTTATTCCCTTTGACAAACTAAAAAGAAGCCTCCGCGAGTTCGGTGCTTCCTTCAGATCTGCGGCGGTAACCTCGATTGCCCGCTGCATGTTGCAATAATTTATCTTGTAATTTTCAAGAAGCTCGGTAATAAGGATTTCGCCTTCTCGGGAGCTTTCGACCTGAATGAATCTAAGCCTCACCCTCAGTGCAGCATATGGCAGCACCGTCACAAATGCCGTAGCAATCAGGCAAAGCACGTTCGAGACCTTGCCGATGAGCAGTACAAATGCCACTAGGCCCGCAGTCAGAGACAGTATCAGAAACTGCCTCAGGCTGGAGTCTTTGTCTTTTCCGGTCGTGAGGCTGATGAGGGTCTTTAGGTGCTCCTCAAGAGCGTTTTCGTACCTTCTCACATACCCTTTGCTCATCTCGTCCAGCCATGGCATGATAAGCAACAGTCCCCCGCAAAGAGCACATATCCAGATTATCATTTCAACCATCTGATTCCTGCCCGCCTTTCATATTCGGATGGTAATATCTCGGATAAATCACCTTTCCCGCAGTCATCGGATATCTTTCGGACAATTTTCTAAGTTCCTTTCTCATGATCTCAGCCTCCTCGTGCCAAAGCGCAAGCAGTCGCTCCTTATCCTTTCCTATATGAAAATCCCAGCGCCATGCGCCCGTCCTTTCATCGTGCAGGCATATATTGTGCATGCTTGCGCAATCCGTTTCTACATCGTAGCAAAGCTCGTAAATAGCTTTCAGTTTTTTTTCTGCGCGATTTGTCTCCTCCTGCGCAAACTCAAAGATATAATTGAAGCTACAAAACACCTGGAGTATCAGACTCTGTTCGTCTCCTCCATATGCGCTTCGAATCTTGGATGCCAGCTTGTACGGAAGATTTGGTATGTCTGCCGAATGTACCGTTGCCTTGCAGCGGCCTGCGCCAACTCCGGCAATCTCCATAGCCAGCCGAAAACTCCTTGCGTCCCGCATTTCCTCCAAAATCACATAGTCATTATCCCCCCGCAAAAGCGATTTTGATATTATGTCAAGATCCTCTCCGTCAGCCACCAGCTGCATGATTGGAACTTGCGGCATCAGCACATCCCAAGGTGTTTCGGGATCGGTAGATATGGCAAGTCCCTCTTTGTCCCGCTCCTCGTAGCTCTGCCAGACCTGCAGGAATGTCGTCTTGCCGGATCTTACCGTACCTGCGAACAGAACATTAAATCCCACGGCAACCATCGCCTTAAAAAGCCCGCAAGCCTCGAGCGGAATTGTACCAAGCTCAGCGAGCATCTCAAAGTTCAGGCTTTTCAAAAGATATTTTCGAAAAACCATAATATCCTGATTAGGTTTCGTTCTCTCCCCGGAATAAATAGTCACTCGTATACCATTTGCAAGATAGAGCTCATGAAAGCCCTGCTCCATCCTCTCCCGGGGGCGGCTCATCAGCAATGCCCTGCGAAGCTGTCTTCTTCGCTCAGCTCCGATTCGCTGCGGCTGCAGTACAGACTTGCCGTCGATCAAGCAATAAAGCTTGTCCCCGATCAGCTTTGCCGAGGAGGAATTTTTGTATTCTTCCGTTTCGTCATAAACCCAGGGAGAAAGCCCCGCAAGCCCATAAAGCTCAGAAAATACGCCATCTGTAAGGCTCTTGTACCAGGGTGGCGGCATGATATTTTGCAGATTTTGCTGTAATATAATTGCATCTATTTCCCCCTTATAAAATTCCATTTGAGTTCTGCTGCCGAGTATTGCCGCCTTTTCCCTCTCAAGCATTTCCATCTTTGTCACGTCGTCAAGCCCCTTCCAGCGTGCGTCAAGACAAGCCTTTATGCACTCGCAAGCCTCGTCAAAATTCAAATCTTTCATCGGCTACCACCC
>CAVGEP010000092.1:0-6476 GCA_963628105.1 Alistipes communis | reverse complement strand
ATAAGAAGCTGGCGGCGGAGGCCCCCGTGGATATGATCGTCCATTGCGGAGATCTTTATTCGGACGCAATGGAAATCAGAGCGCGGCTCGGAGCTCCCATGCTGGCGGTCAAGGGCAACTGCGACGGCTGCTTCGACTCCGAGGGCTACGGGATTCTGGAAACGGAGTTTGGCAATATCCTGGTTACGCACGGCCACATGGAAGACGTGGATTTCAATATGCAAAAGCTCTTTTACAGGGCGCAGGAAATGGGCTGCGTGGGGGCGTTTTTCGGGCACACCCACAGGAGCGTTTTCGTGGAAACCGGGGATGTTTATCTCTTAAATCCTGGAAGCATCAGCCGCCCCCGGGACGGCAGCGGCGGAACTTTCGGACTTGTTGTGACCTCGGAGAACGAGCTTTGGGGCAAAATTTACCGCTATGAGGATTTTGTGTGCAACGGTTCCGGGGCAAAATCCATGGCAAAACCCAAGGTAAAGGGCGGTCACCTGCGGGACCTCATCAACTACAGCGACCGGTTTTAGGCGCTCTTCGTCGAGTACAATCGAGAATATAAATTACATCCAATTTTATTGTGCCGCCGGGCGCGGCAGAACGGAGATTTTATGAATACGATAGAAAACGCAAAGAAAAACCCGCTTGTTTCCGAGATGGCAAGCTACAAAGAAATTTTTTGGATCAATCCGGACAGCGGAAAGCCCGCGACCTTTGACATCGGCATGGCGGACATCGAAGAGGCGGCGGCAAGGCTCTTGCGCTTTGCTCCCTATATTGCCAAGGCATTCCCGGAAACCGCCAAATCCGGCGGCATCATCGAATCGGATTTGGCGGAAATCGGGCGCATGAAATCCCGACTTGAACAGAGCGAAGAAGGCGGCGGCCCGATTTCCGGCAGGTTGCTCCTCAAGCTTGACAGCAACCTGCCGGTTTCCGGCTCCATCAAAGCTCGGGGCGGCATCTACGAAGTCCTGAAATTTGCAGAAGAAGTGGCCATCGGCGCCGGGATGCTCAAATTGGACGACGATTACAGCATTCTCACCGAAGACCGCTTCCGGGAGCTTTTCTCCCGCTATTCCGTGGCGGTGGGCTCCACCGGGAACCTCGGGCTTTCCATCGGCATCATCAGCGCGAAGCTGGGCTTTAAGGTAACGGTACACATGTCCGCCGATGCCCGGCAGTGGAAAAAGGATCTGCTTCGGGAAAAGGGCGTTACCGTCATCGAATACCCGGAGGATTATCAGGTTGCGGTGGCGCAAGGGAGGGCCGAAGCCGCCACAGACCCTACCTGTCATTTTGTTGATGACGAGGGCTCCCTTGACCTTTTCCTTGGCTATGCGGTTGCCGCCCTCAGGATCGGAGCCCAGTTTGAAGCCGCCGGCGTTACGGTGGATGATGCGCACCCGCTGTTTGTCTACATTCCTTGCGGCGTGGGCGGTGCCCCGGGAGGGGTTTCCTTCGGGCTGAAACAGATTTACGGCGAGGCGGTTCATATCTTCTTCGCAGAACCCACCCACGCCCCTTGCATGACCCTGGGGCTTGTCACCGGGCTTCACGACGGCATTTCCTGCAAAGATATCGGAATCGACGGGATCACCGATGCGGACGGGCTTGCGGTAGGCAGAGCCTCCCGCCTCGTATCCTCCATCATGCAGACCCTCGTGGACGGCTGCTACACCATCGAGGACGAGAAGCTTTATCCCTTCCTCACCGACCTCGCAGACAGCGAAAACATCTACATCGAGCCATCCTCCTGCGCTTCTTTCACAGGCCCGGTGCTGGTAACCGCCGCAAAAGGGTATCTCGAAGAAAAGGGCCTTGCAGACAAAATGCAAAATGCCACTCACATTTTGTGGGCGACGGGGGGCAGCATGGTTCCGGAAGCGGAAATGCAAAAGTATTATGAAAAAGGACAGAAAGCCGGTAAATAAGATGATGAATCACATTTCAAAAGATTTGATAGGAAGCGCCGCGGCGTTTTTCAAGGTTCTGGGGGACGAAACGAGGATGAAAATCCTTTGCACCATAGCAGACGACGAGGTCTGCGTCAACGACATCGCGGAGGCGGTTGACATGACAAAATCCGCGGTTTCCCACCAGCTGAAACTGCTCAAGGACGATGACCTTGTAAAAAGCCGCCGAGAGGGCAAAAACATCTTTTACTCCCTCGACGACCAACATGTTATAGATATGCTGGACATAGCCTTTGTCCATATCACCCACAAAAATCACGGTGCGGGCTGCACCTGCTCCTGCTGCCACGATGCAAAGTAGCCTACAGGAGCTCCAGCTCGCTCTGAATTTTGTACTTTTCCTTAAGCTTTCCAAGCTCCGCAAAATGGGGCTGCTGTCCGTGCTTCTGCTGCAGCTCCTTGCTCTCCCATTTTTCGAGAAGCAGAATTTCATTGTCCCTGTCTGCGGAAAAAAAGTAATCATATTGCAGGCAGCCCTCATCCTGTCTGGACTTTTCTATAACGCCGGCAGCTTTCGCCTCTTCATAAAACTTGCGAAGCATTTCGCCGTTTTCCGCTCTGTAAAACACATGAATCGTTAACATTTTTTATCTCCTTTCAATAGCTGTTAAGTTTATTTCACCCGCAGCGCCCGCATGGCGTTGATGATGGCGATCACCGATACGCCTACATCCGCGAATACCGCCGCCCACATATTTGCAAGACCTATCGCACTGAGTACAAGAACAATCAGCTTTACCGCAAGGGCAAAGACCACATTCTCCTTTGCGATGGTGAGGGTCTTTCTGGCAATGTCCATCAAATCAAGAAGCTTCGACGGCTCATCGGTCATGATAACCACATCCGCAGCCTCGATAGCCGCGTCTGACCCTAAGCCTCCCATGGCAGCTCCGATATCCGCTCTGGCAAGCACCGGCGCATCGTTTATGCCGTCGCCCACGAACATGAGCTTGCCTTTCGGGGACTTCTCCGCCAGAAGTCTTTCCACCTCACGGACTTTGTTCTCCGGAAGAAGCTCCGCGTGCACCTCATCGATTCCCAGTTTTGCGCCCACGCTTTCTGCCACCGCTTTGCTGTCTCCCGTGAGCATGACGGTTTTGATTCCTCTTGCCTTTAGTCCTGCGATTGCGGAAGCCGCGTCTTCTTTGATTTGATCTGCTATGGTCACGCAGCCGGCGTATTTTCCGTCAACTGCCACATGAACCACGGTTCCGGCTTCCTCCGAAGCCCTATACTCGATTCCTTCGCGCTCCATCAGCTTGCCGTTTCCTGCAAGAACCTTTTTGCCGCCGATAACAGCCTCAACACCGTGACCTGCGATTTCGCGTACATCGTCAATCTGCGATTTGTCGATTTCCGAGCCCGCCTTCGCCTCATATTCCTCTGTCAGCGAAACAGAAATCGGGTGGGTGGAGTTTGCCTCGGCATACGCCGCAAGTTTCAGAACCTCTTCTGCGGTGAAATTTCCCGCAGGTTTTACGCTCTCCACCTGGAAAACGCCCTTGGTAAGGGTACCGGTCTTGTCCATAACCACAAACTCGGTGTGTGCCGCCGCTTCCAGATAGTTACTGCCCTTAACCAGCAAGCCAATTTTCGAGGAAGCACCGATTCCGCCAAAGAAACTCAGCGGCACCGAAATTACCAGCGCACATGGGCAGGAAACGACGAGGAAGTTCAGTGCCCTGTAAATCCAGTCCTTGAACAAGGCTCCCGAAAAGCCCCCGGCACTTCCCACAAGCCCGCTTCCGATGAGAATCGGCGGAAGAAGCGCCAAAGCCACTGCAGCCCCTACTACCGCCGGAGTGTAGACCGCCGCAAATCGGGTGATGAAATTTTCCATCCGAGCCTTTTGGCTGCTGGCGTTTTCCACAAGCTCAAGAATCTTGCTTACCGTAGATTCTCCGAAGGCTTTCGTTACTTTTACTTCCAGCAGCCCGGTTTCGTTAATGCAGCCGCTGAGGATTTCGTCCCCCTCGCCAACGCTCCGGGGAACGGATTCTCCGGTAAGCGCCGCCGTGTCAAGCCGCGATGCTCCGCTGATAACGATGCCGTCCAGCGGGACTTTCTCGCCCGGTTTTACCACGATCACATCGCCGATTTTCACCTCGTCGGGGTCAACTTTTTTCGTATCGCCGCCTTCAAGCAGAATGTTCGCATAATCTGGACGAATATTCATAAGCTCCGTAATGGACTTTCTGGATTTTCCTACCGCATAGTCCTCGAAAAGCTCGCCTATCTGATAAAAGAGCATAACCGCCACCGCCTCCGGAAACTCGCCCGTTGCGAATGCTCCCAGGGACGCCACCGCCATAAGGAAGTTTTCATCGAAGACTTTGCCCCTGCTGATGTTTCGCGCCGCTTTCCAAAGAACCTTGTAGCCGATTTCAAGATAGGCAATAAGATAAAGCGCAAATTTGAGCATATACGGCTCTGCCGGAGCAATTACCGCCGCTGCGAACAGGCACGCGCCGATTGCCAGCCTAATTATAGTCTTTTTCATCTTCATGGCTCATTTCCCCCTCAGATTTCCTCATCTTAATTTTACCTGATCTTTCGAATTACAGTTCTTTGATCTCCACGTCAGGCTCGGTCTTTTTCACGGTTTTTACGATCTTCTTGTATGTCTGGTCAAAGCCCGCTTCTTCAACATCCAGTACCATTTTAAGGGTGAGAAAGTTCACCGAGGCGCTGTTTACGCCGTCAAGTTTTCCTACATTTCTTTCGACCTCTGCAGCGCAGTTCGCGCAATCAAGTCCTTCCAGTAAATATGTCTTTTTCATTGTTTCGTCCTCCTGCAAAATCATTTTTAAACTGAGTTTATCATCTCTGATTCTCATCTTGCCAAAGTTGAGTGTTTATTCAACTGTTACCTGTATTATAATTGAACGAGCATTCAACTGTCAAGAGGTTTTAAAAAGTTTTTTTGCTTTTTACGAAATATTTTCGTCGGGTTAAACAAACAAAATAAAGGCTCGATTCGATGAGAACCAAGCCATTTGTTGTTTATAAAAATTCTAAGCAGGCGTAAACTTTTCAGTTTTTAACCATGCAGCCTTTCTTGAAGAAGCAAACAGCGTATTTCAAGATTTCCTGATAGCCGTCGTCCTCAAGGGGCACGGCGTACTTTTGCTCTTCAATCTGAGCGAGGGCTTCTTCACATTTTTTCTCCATGCCTTTGAAAGTATCGGAAATCTTCAGCTCCAAGATTATGGCGCGGCCCATGAATTTTAGCTCTGTCAGCACGATGTCCGGTCTGCCGTTTCCGCTTTCGCGGTTTGAGTACACCCGATACCGGCCTGCGTTGCTGAGAAGTCCCGTCATAAAGCCGTGGTAGTAACTTTCCGCATAGTCGAAATAGCTGATGGTGTCTAAAAGCTGCTCGTTTAAGAAGTTTTCCGCAGTTTCGCAGTCCCCGGTTTCCAGTGCGTGTATCAGAGGGCTTCGGTCAGCCTTTTCGATTTTCTTCTCGAACCACTGGGAAATGGAATCTTCGTAAATCGATTCGATTTCCATATTCGGAATTTTCATTTCCAAAAATAGCTTATTCTTTTCAAACCTCTCGCCAGCTTTTTTCAGATAGCCGGTAAAAAATAGGAAATTCCAAAGATTTTCCTGGGAAGTGTGAATATCCCCGTAGGTAATGTTTTCGTGTACCTGTTTTTTGATGGTTCCGCCCTCCATCAGTGTTTCCAAATCTCGCCTTGCGTCTTCGTCTGCATTTTCAATCATTTCGCGGATTATGCTGTTCGAGGAAGTGTTTGACCAGTAAGGCAGAGGAAATTGCGTCACGGAGTCCTTACGATCGTTTACATATTTCAAAATGCTCCAAGGGTTGTAAATCTCTGTTTCATTAAAAAGGTAACCATCATACCATTTTTTTACTTCCTCAAGGTTTTCGCTCAGGTCGTAATAGGCCAGCAGTTCCGAAACTTCTTCCTGGGTAAAGCCGAATGCGTTGGCGTAGCGTGTATGAAGCACGCTGTCCTCTTCCAGATTGTTCAGCCCTGTAAAAATGCTTTCCTTGCTGATTCTAAGGCAGCCTGTGATAATCGCTTTTTGGAGGTAAGGATTCGTCTTTAGAGCCGTATCTAAGAGGGAACGAACAAAATCTATCATCTTATCGTAAAAGCCTCTGAAGTAGGCGTTTTCCAACGGAACATCGTATTCATCGATCAAAATTATTGTACCTTTTCCGTGGTATTTGTAAAGGCATTCTGATAGAAATCTCAGCGCATCGGTATACAACTCGTCGTCCTCATCAATCGCTGCGATTGCGTTGAAGCGCGCCTTTTCGTCTTCCTCAAGGGCATCGCTGCTAAGTACATATTTGTGCCTCTTAAACTCTCCGCTGATTCTCTTTTTCAGTTCGGCATAAGCAAGCTCATATGTGGGCTGCTTTGCGGATTTCATAGTGATGAAAATGACAGGATACTGCTGCTGATGTTTCATTATTTTTTCGCCGCATTGGGTGATCTTTAGCCCGTCAAAGAGATATCCGTTGTCGAT
>CAVGEP010000091.1:402-6493 GCA_963628105.1 Alistipes communis | reverse complement strand
CGGCATGGGTGAAAAGGTTGCGATCGTCGGCGGCGGAAACACCGCAATGGACGCTTGCAGAACGGCTGTAAGACTTGGAGCTAAGGAAGTTTATAACATTTACAGAAGAACAAAAGACGAGATGCCTGCCGACATGGTAGAAATCGAAGAAGCAGAGGAAGAGGGAGTAATCTTCAAGAACCTCACCAATCCTCTGGAAGTCGTAAAGGACGAAAAGGGCCATGTCAAGGAAGTTATCCTTCAGGTTATGGAACTTGGCGAACCGGATGCTTCCGGCAGAAGAAAACCGGTTCCGGTTGAAGGCAAGACCGAGACACTTGCTATCGACACCATGATCCTTGCTATCGGACAGGCTGTTGACGCTTCCATCTTTGACTGCGACAAGACCAGAAAGAACGCTATCGCTTACGATCCTGAAACCTTCATGACCAGCATCCCTGGCGTATTCGCAGGAGGCGACTGCGGTAATGACAAGATTTCCATCGCGGTGGAAGCCATCGCAGATGCCCGCAAGGTATCCGACATCATCGACGCTTATCTTGACGGCGAAGAAGTAAAATACGAAAAACCTTTCTTCGTAGAAAGAGATGATATTACAGAAAAGACCTTTGAAGACAGAGAAAGACTTTGCAGACCGACCCTTCCGCAGCTTAGTCCGGAAGAAAGAAAGGACAACTTTAGCGAAGTTATTCCTTATGCCTACACAGAAGAGCAGGCTATGGCAGAGGCCTCAAGATGCCTTGAATGTGGCTGCCACGACTACTTTGAATGTAAGCTCATCGACTTTGCGAACCAGTACGAAGTGAACCCGGAAAGATTCGCAGGGGACAAGAATACCATCGAATACGAAGATGCTCACCCGTTCATCGTAAGAGATCCGAACAAGTGCATCCTTTGTGGACTTTGCGTAAGAGTCTGCGACGAGGTTATGGGCGTTGGCGCTCTGGGCCTTGTTCACAGAGGCTTCGACACGGTTGTTAAGCCGAACATGGAAAAACCGCTTATCGAATCCGGATGTATTTCCTGCGGTCAGTGCGTAAGCGTATGTCCTACCGGCGCGCTCCAGGAAAAGACTTCCATGATCAAGGAAACTCCGCTGGCTGCCGACATTACGGAAACCACTTGCTCCTACTGCTCCGTTGGCTGCTCCTTGAAGCTGGAATCCTACGGCGATCTCCTCATCAAGGCAAACCCGGATAAGGACGGCGTTGTAAACAAAGGACTTCTTTGCGGCAAGGGTAAATGGGGATTTGACTGCTCCGTACTGGAAGGCAAGATCGAAGATCCGCTGGTAAAGGAAGACGGCAGATTCAGAGAATCCGATTATCACGAAGCGACGGTTCTGGTAGCTAAGAGAATGCAGAGCATCGGCGCAAAATACGGAAAGGACGCAATCGCGGTTGCAATTTCCGACAGATATACAAACGAAGAAGCATACGCTATGAAGAAGATGGCAGAGGTTATGGGAGCAAAGGTTCTTTGCATGAATAACCGTGCAAACGGACTTTCGGAAGTTCTTGGCTTTGACGCTTCCCCGAACACCATCGACGAGCTTCTTTCCACCAACGTAATCCTGAGAGTAGGCTTTGAAGACAACGATTCCAGAGTTATCGCTCTCAAGATGAAACAGGCTGCTGAAGCCGGCGCAAATGTAATCACTGTTTGCAACGGCGAAAACGACCTGGGATTCCTCAAAGAAATCGCAAAGGCTATCATCGACATCGGCAAGGCTAAGAAGGTAGCGGGCTACGATGAATTTGCAGCATCCCTTGCGGGTGTTAAGGTTTCCGAGGAAGCCAAGGCGATTGCAGATGCTTACCTTGGGGCTAAGAAGGCAATGATCGTTTACCAGCAGAACTTCCTGACGGTGGACGGCGCAAAACTTGTGGGCGACATCGCAATGCTTTCCGGTCACATCGGCTCACCGAGAAACGGTATCCTCATGGTGAAAGCGAAGAACAATTCTCAGGGACTCATCGACATGGGAATCACCGCAGGCAAGGAAGCCCTGGAAGGCGTGAAGGCTCTCGTAGTATTCGGCGAAAATGCCGACATCGACACGACGGGACTTGAGTTCCTTGCAGTATGCGATACCCACATGACGGAGCTTGCAGAAAAGGCAAATGTTGTAATTCCGGGAACGGGCTTTGCGAGTGCGGACGGTACTTACACCAACACCGAAAGAAGATTACAGCCTGTAACCGCAGCAATCGACGAGGATATCCTCTTCACTAACTGGGAGGTTGCAGCAGAGATTGCAAGCATATTTGAAGTTGAATTCGGATGGGACACAGAGGAAGACATTTCCGTTGAAATGTGCGACACCGTTCCGGCATATAAATACGCAGAAGTCGGCGAAGTTCTGGGCGGCGCAATCGCTCCTACAAGCGAAGCGAAACTCGTTATTGTAGGAGAGGGTGCAGTGGTTGACCCGCTTCCTTGCACGGACAGCCTGATGCAGGACATCATGGACAGACTTCCGAAGGCTGCGAACCCGACAGCATAGTACAAAACGGATTGTTTGTATCAATACACGCAAACTCCTATGATAAGGATAAGGGGCTGCCGCACAGCCGGTTGAATAAGCAGACCGGAGCGGCAGCTCCGTCCGTTTACGGGACAAACGACCTACAGAGCAAATTAGTTTTGCATGGCAAATTTACAGGACAAACTACGGACAGGACGGCATGACAGATATGACAGATATGACAAAGGAAAACTTACGGACAATAAGAAAAGAGGCGTTTATCAAGACGATTCCCATTATGTGCAGCTATTTTTTCATAGGTACGGCTTATGGCATGATGATGGAAAATGCGGGGTTTGCCTGGTATTACTCGCTCCTTGCCAGTGCGGCTGTTTACACCGGCGCCTTTCAGTTTCTGCTGATTACGCTCCTAAGCAGCGGGGCATCGATTATAACCATTACCCTGGCGGCGCTTCTGATGAACTCCCGGCACACTTTTTACAGCATTTCCTTTATAGACGAGTTTCGCAGTATGGGAAAGCGTAAGCTTTTTATGATCCGTACCATGACGGACGAAACCTATGCGCTAAACTGTTCCGTGCCAAAGGACGCACCGAATCGGGGAGAGCTGCTATACAGAATTGCGCTGTACTGCAGATGCTACTGGATCTTTGCCAGCGCTGCCGGTGGAATCATCGGGCAGCTTATTCCTTATGATCTTACGGGAATCGACTTTTGCATGACGGCGCTGTTTGTGATCCTGTTCATAAATCAGTGGGAGGAAACTGCTGACCACAGACCGGCGCTGCTGGGGCTTGGAGTTGCTCTGGTATGTCTCTTTGTATTTGGCGCGGGCTCCTTTATGCTTCCTGCACTTCTCATAACCTCGGCGCTGCTTATCCTGCTGATAAAGCAGGACGAGCGAAAAGAGGAGAGAAGGATCGAACAAAAAGAGGAGAGAAATGCCGAAGGAAAGGGGGCGGAGCGCAAATGAACTTAAATTATTATGCGATTTTGGTCATTCTGCTGATGGGGCTTGTGACCTTTGGGCTGAGAGCCTTTCCGTTTCTGGTATTTCGGGGAGAAAGGGAGCTTCCGAAGCTGATGAAAGATCTGGGAGATATTCTTCCTGCCTCCGTCATGGCGGTGCTGATCATCTACTGCCTAAAGGACGCACCGGCGGATTTTGAGGGAACCGGAATTTGGCAGCTCATAGGAATCGCTGTTACGGCGGTGAGCTATAAGCTGAAGAGGAGCACCTTCCTGAGCCTTGTGCTGGGAACGGCTTGCTACATGATTTTGCTCCGAATTTGAGAATTTGAGGGCAGAAAAAATTTTTAGTAAAAATTTTTCGGAAAATTTGTGTAGTGGCAAAAAACAGTGTAACCTTTTATCCTCCAAAGCAGAGTATATTATGAGAGGGTCAGAAAGAAATCCCTCGAAGAAATATATAAATTTATGCACAAGGAGGAATATGAAATGAAAAACTTACTGCCATTACTTATGATCACCTGTATTATGCTTGTATTCTCCGCTTGTGGGACTTTATGATAATATAAAGGAACAGAAGGGGAATTGGTATAATGGGTAAGAAAAGACCGGCTGAGGCCGGTTTTTTTGTGGGCTAACACCGCGAAGGAGTCCTTGCGGTGTTGCTAAGCATACCGTTGATCTGTGGGGAAGGGCAAAAAAGATGCCATGCACGAAAAGTTTTTACGGAATTTCAGCAAAAACTATTGACGAAGGCAAAGTTTTTGGGTATGCTAATGACAAGGAGGCGATACCATGATTGTTAGACCCTACTATTTGAACATACTGAAAACCTATCGAGATGTTCCGCTGGTGAAGATTCTTGCGGGGGTTCGTCGCTGCGGAAAATCGACCATTCTGGATATGCTCAGAGATGACCTGATCGATAGTGGCATTGCAACAGACCATGTGATCCATCTGCGCTATACTTCGGAAGAATTGGATGACGACATGACCGCTAAGCAGATGTACCGGGATATAAAAGAAAAAATAACTGACGGCGAACGCTACTATCTTCTGCTAGACGAAGTGCAGGAGGTGGTGGGATGGGAAAAGGCAGTCAACAGTCTACTGGAGGATTATAATACCGACATTTATGTGACCGGCTCCAATTCCAAGCTGATGTCCGGGGAACTCTCCACCTATCTGACCGGGAGATACATTTCTATCCCTGTCTTTACCTTGTCTTTTTCCGAATATCTGGAGTTTAAGAAGGACAGCGGTGGCACGGTAAAAGAGCTTTTGAACGAGTATATACGCATGGGCGGTTTTCCCATCGTTGCCCTCGGAAATTTCGATGAGCGTTCGTCCTATCAGATCGTCGAGGGAATCTATAATTCCGTTATCACAAGTGACATCACCAAGCGGCACAATATCACGAACTTTGACCTGTTCAACCGGGTGGTGCGATATGTTGTGGAAAATGTGGGAAAGACTTTTTCCGCCAATGCCATCGTAAAATTCATGAAGAGCGAAGGGCGCTCCCTCTCGGTGGAAGCTGTCTATAACTATCTGGAATGGCTGGAAAAAGCCTTCGTGATCTATCGCTGTCGGCGGTACGATATGCAGGGCAAGACTGTTCTGAAAACCCAGGAAAAGTTTTATCTTGCAGATGCTTCCCTCAAATACTGCCTGATGGGCTTTAATCCGAAATCCGTTGCCGCCATGCTGGAAAACATTGTGTACTTTGAACTGCGGCGGAAAGGTTACGATGTTTATATCGGCAAAAATGCCGCCAAGGAGATCGATTTTGTGGCAGTGCGGCGTGATGAGCGGATCTATGTGCAGGTGTGCCGCAATTTACCGGAGGAATCCGACCGTGAGATTGCCAATCTGCTGGAAATCAAAGACCATTACCCGAAATATGTGGTGACGCTGGATGAACTGGCTGCGGGCAATATCAATGGAGTCAAGATCGTGCATCTGGCAGATTTTCTGCTGAGTGATGACAGGCTACTATGATTATCCGGTGAACGCTACGACATCTATGGGTATATCCTGGGTATATCACCAAGTATTTTTAATGACAGTGTATTGACAAGCGCAACATTGTTGTATATACTGTTATTGAAGGGAGGTGCTATATATGGCAACAACTAATTTAAACATTAGGACAGAAAAGGTCGTTAAAGATCAGGCAGAGAAAATATTCAATGAACTCGGTCTTACTATGACAACTGCAATTAATATGTTCCTGAGAACCGCTATCCGTGAACATGGCATTCCCTTTGATTTAAAGCTGGATGTGCCAAATGATACTACAGCAGCTGCCATTGAAGAAGGCAGAAGGCTTATGACTGATCCTACTGCTCCAAGATATTCCAGCATGGCTGATCTCAAGGCGGCATTAGAAGTATGAGATATGATGTGCTGTTTACCAATCAGTTTAAAAAGGATCTGAAGCTTGCAAAAAAGCAGAACAAGAATCTTGATAAGCTGTTTGAGGTGATTGACATCCTGGCGAATGGCGGAACGCTGGATGCAAGGTATCGAGACCATGATCTTACCGGCAACTACAAAGGAACACGCGAATGTCACATTGAACCCGATTGGCTGCTTGTTTATGAAATACAAAACAATGTGCTTATACTGATG
>CAVGEP010000091.1:0-392 GCA_963628105.1 Alistipes communis | reverse complement strand
AGCTATTTAAAAAATAGTTTCTGCTATAAACACAATGTTTATCCACGAGGCATCTGTCAGAAATGGCAGGTGCTTTATTTGGTACTGTTATTTTTTATGGATTTATGTTACAATGAATAGGTAGAAAATACGTGACAAAATTCACCGAGACTTGTCCGAATTGTGGATGGGGCTGTCGCATAGTTGATTAAATCAATCGACTGGAGCGACAGCTCTTTTGTTTTGATTAAGGCATGAAAACCTTTGCAGCAGACGCAAAAATATAAAATGGCAACGCAAACAGAGGCTTCATAGCCCCATAGGTTTGAGTTATTTTTATCCGACTCTGTTTTCGCAGTGGAGATAGTTCCTTATCTTTCCACTTTGAATTTTACTGTGCAGTTTTCCGATAT
>CAVGEP010000090.1:2357-6519 GCA_963628105.1 Alistipes communis | reverse complement strand
CTTTGTGATGAAGCCGATGATCTCGTCTCCCGGCACCGGATTGCAGCATTTTGCAAGCTTTATCATCAGATTGTCCGCACCTTCAACCACGATGCCCGGATTGTCCTTTGATCTTCGCTCTAACTTCGCTTTTCTGGCCTCGGCCGCCTTGATCTCGTCGATAACGGCTTCGTTTGACTTTATCTCGGTATGGTTTTCTTCCGAATAGTAGCCAAAAAGCAGGTTTGCGAACTTGCTTACCAGCGAGCCGCCGTTTGCAAGCTGGGTATAGGCTTCGTCTGTACTCGCATAATTCATAGCCTTTAGGGCTTTGTTTATAAAGGCAGATTTTGTGAAGCTCGATGGCTCATAGCCTTTTTTGCGTATATATTTGTCGAGGAGGTCTTTGCCCTTCTCGATGCTTTCGGATTTGTTTTCTTTTTTGAGCCAGCCTCTGATCTTGTTTCTGGCATTGGAGCTTTTGGCGATTTTTAGCCAGTCAACGCTCGGTCCCGACGAGTTCGCGGAGGTTACGATTTCTACGATATCCCCGTTTTGGAGGGTATAATCTATTGTAACCATCTTCCCGTTTACCTTGGCTCCGACGCATTTGCAGCCGATCGCCGAGTGGATCTTGAATGCAAAGTCAAGCGGAGTAGAGCCTGCGGGAAGCTCGATAACGTCTCCTCGCGGTGTAAAAACGAATACCTGACTTGCGAAGAGGTCCATCTTCATGGTCTCCAGGAAGTCCTTCGGGTCGTTTATGTCCTGTTGCCACTCAAGGGATTGTCTGAGCCATGCAAGTTTTATATCATCATTGGATGCGTCGCCTGTGGTATTTCCCTCTTTGTATTTCCAGTGGGCCGCAATACCATATTCGGCAACCTTGTGCATCTCATATGTTCTTATCTGAATTTCAAATGGTTCGCCATTATCACCGATTACCGTGGTATGTAATGATTGATACATATTCGGCTTCGGCATGGCGATATAGTCCTTGAACCTGCCTGGTATCGGTTTCCACATGGTATGGACGATTCCGAGCACCGCATAACATTCCTTTACACTTTCTACGATTATTCTTACGGCAATCAGGTCAAAGATTTCGTCAATCTGTTTGTTCTGGAACTTCATCTTGCGGTATATGCTGTAATAGTGTTTTGCTCTGCCATAAATATCATAGTGCAGATTCATATCATCGAGGGACTCCCTGATTTCGCCGATTACGGTGTTGATGGTAGCCTCTCGTTCTTCTTTTCGCTTGCTTACCTTTTGTTTGAGGTCTTCGAATTCCTCAGGATGCAGATATTTTAGGGCCAAATCCTCAAGCTCGAATTTGACTTTCGAAATACCCAGCCTTCCCGCAAGGGGTGCATAGATTTCGAGGGTTTCGTTGCATTTTTCAACGATCTTTTCGGGCCTCATATATCCCATGGTTCTCATGTTGTGCAATCTATCCGCAAGCTTTATGATGAGAACCCTGATGTCCTTTGACATAGCCAGGAACATCTTGCGGAAATTTTCCGCCTGAATTTCCTCTTTTGATTCAAACTTTATTGTACCTAACTTCGTGACACCGTCTACCAAAAGAGCAATCTCCTCACCGAAATCGGTGACGAGCTGCTCTCTTGTATATTCCGTGTCTTCGACGACGTCATGCAAAAGCCCACCGACAATTGTAGAGTCATCCATGCCCATGTCTGCAAGAATCAGCGCAACATTTATTGGGTGAATAAAATACGGTTCCCCGCTTTTTCTGAGCTGACCCTCGTGCAGCATCTGTGCCTTGTCAAATGCCCTTCCAATCAATTCGGTGTTGTATTTAGAATTTATTTTCAGTATTTTTTCTAAAAACTCGGCCTTTGTTAACATCTATATCTCCTGTAAGTTAGTATCTTATTTTGCTTTGGACTTCTTTGCCATATTCTTGAGGTATTTCGAGCCCTCGTCCTTCTTGCAAAGGTCATAGTACAGCGGGCTGCAAATGAAGATCGAGGAGCAGCAGCCTACGATTACGCCTACCATAAGCGGGATGATGAATTCGCGAATGGAGGATGATACCATGATGCAAAGCGGAATCATAACAACCAGCGTTGTCAGGGATGTCATGATCGTTCTGTTGAGAGTCTGGTTGATACTTCTGTCGATATTGACCTCGTTTCCGTCTCTCGGATTGATTGTTTTGTTTTCTCTGATTCGGTCGAATATTACGATGGTATCGTTGATGGAATAACCTACCAATGTAAGTATTGCCGCGATGAACGGGTTGTTTATCGTAAATCCGAATATCGCATAGAATGCAATTACGATCAGCACGTCGTGCACAACTCCGGCAACCGCAGAAAGTCCGTACTTCCACGACTTAAACCTGAAGATGATATAAATCAGCATGCCGATGGATGCGATGATTACGGCCTTCAGTGCATTAACCTTCAGTTCATCACCTACGGAAGGTCCGAACTGCTCGGAAGCAAGGATGCTCTCGTCGGTGATTCCGTAAGCATCCTCAAGAGTTGCGATAATCTCGTTTCTCTGGGAGTTATCAAGGGACTCGATGGTCTTGATGATAACCTGAGTATTGCCTTCTCCCGCATAAATTATCTGTGGATCGAGTTCATATTCTTCCAAGGTCTTTTCCACATCCTCGATGGCTACCTGCTTGCCGAGCTCTATCTGGAATGTGGTGCCGCCGGTAAAGTCGATACCGTAATTCATGCCAAAGATCAAAGACCAAACAAGGCCCACAAGGATAATCGTTACGCTGACAATATAGAATATCTTTCTATGTTTAATAAATGAGAAAGTCTTATTAAGCATTTGCTTCGGAGTTCCGTCCTCATTAACACCGAAGTATTTGTTTTTTGCAAATTTTTCGCTGTTTGCAAGGAGCGAAATGAAGAGCTGTGTGATAACTACAGCCGTGAAAATACTGATGATAATACCGATCATCAATGTAAGAGCGAAGCCCTTAACCGAGGTGGTACCTACCTCGTAAAGTACAACTGCCGCAATCAGCGTGGTAATCTGCGCGTCCAGTACCGTGCTGAGAGCGTTCTTGAAGCCCGCGTCAACGGCAACACGAATGGACTTGCCTGCGCTTATCTCCTCCTTGATTCTCGCAAATATGATTACGTTTGCGTCTACCGCCATACCTATGGAAAGTATGAGCGCCGCGATTCCCGGCAAGGTAAGCACAACATTGAATGCCACCATCGACCACAGGAACATAATTACATAGAGGAGGAGCGCGATGTCCGCAAGGAAGCCCAGCATTCCGTAGAAGATGATCATCAAAAGGAATACGATAGCAAGGCCGATAGCACCTGCAATGATTGACTTATCAAGAGCATCGGCACCGATGGTAGCTGCCTGCACAGAGGACTGAACCTCAACCAATTCAACCGGAAGCGCACCGCCTCTGATGAGAGCTGCCGTCATAGTCGCTTCTTCCTTGGAATAGTTTCCTGTCATCTCACAGCTTCCGCCGCTGATAACGCTCTGTACTCTCGGATTTACAACGATCTCGTCGTCAAGTACGATGGCAATCTCGTTGGCGCTGAGTCCATCAATGCTCGGAGTTACCTCTTGGTTATATGCCTTTCTGGTTCCTTCTTCGAACAGAGATGCTCCCTCGCTGTCAAACTCCAGCAAAATCTTATAATAGCTTCCGTCCGTAGCAACCTGGGCATCCTTTACATGGCTGCCGTCAAGTACTACAGAACCGTCCGCAAGGATGAAATACAGCTGTGCGGTTTTTCCGATAGCCTGGATAGCTTCGTCAGCGTCCTCAACGCCCGGCATCTCGACTCTGATGCGGTTCGTTCCCTCGATGGTTACGGAAGCCTCGGCAACGCCCATCTGATTGACACGGTTATCCAGTACGGCTCTTGTCTGCTCCATAAGCTCCTTGAGCTCGTCCCCGGTCTCGTCGGTCTGAGCCTCCATTACAACATAAACACCGCCGTTTATGTCGAGGCCGTATTTCAGGGTATCTTTAACCGATGTTATGGCATCATCTTTTGACTGGTCACCTATGCCAAAGAGGGTGACATACCAGCCGAACACAAGCACAATGATTACCAGTACGGCCAGAATTCTCTTTAGTTTTACACTCATTTTAAAAAACCTCTCATTATTAAAATATCTGTCAATGCCCTACTACGGGCATTTTATTTTACATTCC
>CAVGEP010000090.1:0-2347 GCA_963628105.1 Alistipes communis | reverse complement strand
TACATTCCATTTTACTACTTTTTGGTGAATTATACAAGTCTAAATGCGCATTTTTCAACAAAAAAATCGAGTTTTGAGACAGGAAAACAGATTTTTGAAAGAAAAAACAAAAGGCTCCGATTTCTCGGAGCCTGCATCTTTCATTCTATGGATTATTCGTTCTCGGAAGCATTAACAGCAGCTTCTTCTACCGCTTCTTCCAAAACCTCTTTAGAAACTTTTTCTTCTGGGGCCTCGGTCACTTCCATCTTGACCTCTTCTTTTGCATTTTCTTTTTCGGCATCTTCTACGTCAGAAGACTTTCTGAGCTTCTTCGGCATAACCTTTTTGGGTTCTTCCTCTTCGAAGGTCTCCTTCTGGGTTGCGCGCTTCGCCGATTCCTTCGTTACGGTAGAAACCGCCCATCTCATCATCTCGAACTTAACCTTGTCGGCGCCGACCTGAACGACGATTGTCTCGTCCTTGGTTTTTACTATCTTGCCGCACAGACCGCCGATCGTAACGATCTCGTCTCCTACGGTAAGGCTATTTCTCATATCTTTAATTTGTTTGTCCTTTTTCTTTTGAGGCCTGATCATCAGGAAGTACATAAGAACAAATAATAAAATAATCGGTAACAGGTTAACTAATGTGTTAGTCATAGCTGAACTCTCCTCTCGAGTAAAATAATGGTGCCGGCGATGGGGGTCGAACCCATACGGTGTTGCCACCACGGGATTTTGAGTCCCGCACGTCTGCCAATTCCATCACGCCGGCTTATTTACCGTTGCTTTCGTCTGCAACGGTTCGATTATACCACAAACCTTGGCACATTACAAATATTTTTTCGTCCGCAGTCTGATTTTTTTGAAATTTTCCACTACTCGCTTAAAATTTCTTTCCAGCTCCAGGTGTTGCAGTTTTTATAAATGTTATCGAATGTCGGCAGGCTTTCGGCCGTAAATGTTGAAATTCCAACGAGTCTCATTTTCTTATAGCAAAGCGTATAATACGGCATTTGCTCGAGCAGAGCCTCCTTGACCTGGATATACTTATTCTTTTGTTCCTCCTCCGAATAAAGCCTCTCAAGCTCTCTGACCTTCGCAAGGAGGTCTCCATCATAATATCCCCAGTCATTCTTGCCATTGAAAAATTCTCTGAGGTCATAGGTTTCTTCGATTTCGCAGCCTGCAATCAAAAGATCAAAGTTCTTTGCAGCCACCGCCTGTTTGTATTCCTTCGCGAAAAGCGCCTTCACATCTGCTTCAATTCCCAGAGTTTCCAGGTTCTTCTTTATTATTCTGCCTGCTGATACCCTTTGGGCGTTTGACTTTTTTACGAGAATGGTAAAGCTGACAGAATTCCCCGAAGCATCCTCCAAAAGCCCATCGGCATCGACATCCTCAAACCCGAGCTCCGCCAAAAGCTCTTTTGCTCTTTCGTAGTTATAATCACTCATTTGCCCGGTTTCGGCCACTCCGAGAAAATTCGGATAATAAAGCGTATCGGCTAAGACGGCATCCGATGCATAGGCATTTTTTATGATCTTTTCTGAATCTATCCCATATGCTATGGCTCTTCGCATTTTTTCCGAAGAAAGATTTGCCTTTTTCGTATTAAATACTACGAACTCGACCTGCCCCGAGATCACATCATACACAGCCAGATCCTTATCCTTTACGGTGGAATACCTGTCCGACTGCTTGTCAATATAACATGTTACCTCGTCTATTTCCGTCAAAGTTGAGGCGTATGAGCTGTCCGGCAATATGCTTATATAGATTTTGTTTGTTGCGGCTGTTTCGTAATAATCCTCGTTAGGCTTCAGTCTAAGCCTCTTGAGGTAGTTATAGGATGCATATTCGTACATCCCCGTACCGTTAGGCTTGAAATTCTCCGTATCCGCCACAAACTGGTAAGCATTGCTATAGTCTGTAGATGGCACTATCGGGAAGGTCAGCATGTCCAGCGAACAATTATAATTATTGTTAAAATAAATCGTAAGCTCCCTGTTATTTTGGACATTGACATACATGATCTTCGAACATTTATTGTAATAAGGAGATTTGCTGCCTGCCTGTTTTATGGCATTGACTGTGAAGCGCACGTCCTCCGCCTTTAGGCTCTTTCCGGAATGCCACTTTACGCCCTCTTTCAGCTCGATATGAATTGCAGCTTTCTCCGTATCTACCGTATATTCCCGGACTAATTTGGGTGCTGCATTCATATTTTCGTCAAATTCAAAAAGCCCATCATAGATAAGTTTTGAAATGTAGTAAACATCCTCGCTCTGGGATACCAGCGGATTAAGAGTGTCGAATCTCTCCGCGGCAAAATAAAGGGTCTTCTTTTCCTTGTACTTGATGTC
>CAVGEP010000089.1:3508-6571 GCA_963628105.1 Alistipes communis | reverse complement strand
GCGCAAGGACCATGTCATAGGTGTTTTCGTACACGCTGTCCAGAGCATATTGAAGCACGCCTACCTTGCCGAGGCTCTCCGTGATGAGCAGCGCCTGGGAATAGTTGTTGTCGATGTTGGTGTGGCAGATGAGGCCTCCGTCCCGCACCACAAAAGCCGCCACGCTCTCGCAGTTTCGTATATCCTCTAAATTTATGACCACATCCATGAAGTTGTTTTCCTCTTTTCCCAGCAGGCGCTTGGATATGCTGATGGGATTGCTCATTGAGTCAAAATAGATTCGGTCAATCAGTGGGCTCAATGTTTCCAGCAAAGTTTTTTCGTTCATGTTCGCCACGCAGGCGCAGCCCGTCTCAATCAATAGCGAAATTTCCGCATTCGGCACGCTGTTCTTTACATTTTGAGCAAAAAAAGTGATTTCAATCAGACTCACCCCGATAATCAAAACCTTTTCGACCCGCATATTATCGATGAACTTTTTGATTCCGAAGAAAGTTCCCTCCTCGTCCACGGCTCTTCTCAGGTATCTCATGCGCTTTTCCGGCACTCCCTCACACCGCTGCAAGATGGTGGTTTCAAAGCATATCGCATATCCCTTACATTTTATATGGGCAAATTCGCAGTCCAGCTCCTCGATTTCTTCTATATAAATAGGGATTCCCGTCGTGGTACTCATGCAGACCACATAGTCCCCTACCTTTATATCCTCCCGCTTGCAATCCGCCGACATTTCCGTAACATACCCGGAAAAAACCGCGCCGCTACTGGTATATGGATTGTGAAGCTTTCCTCTTTCTGAGACGAACTTCATGATTTTTTCCGCCATTTTCTGTTCGTTATGACCGGATATTGAACAGATCTGGCACATACTGTCCCGCTCAATGGTTATATAATCGAGGGAAATTTTCACCTCTCCCGCCTTCAGCTCCTCGGAATTATCAAGCTTCCAGGCGGTGGCCGGAAGGCTTCCCTTTGGCTCTATTACTCTCTTTTCACCGAAATTTTTCACACTTTTCCCTCTTTTCCTCCTGTTTTCTACTTAAATACTATACTATAGGGTGGACATTGTCAAGGCGAATATTCCATTTTCGGGTCAGAGCTTGTAATTTTGCTCCGTTTTCGGTTCGTTTTCTTGTAACTTTCACAAAAAGATTGTCGAATTTTCAACAATCTTGCACATTTGCTTGTCTTGGCATATATATTGCATACTCTATGCTTGCAATTAAATTTTATACTATATTGAGAAAGGAACAGAATTATGAACTTTATCAAAGGGTTTCTGAAATTCTCCCCGGTATTCGTACTCGCGGGACTCATGATTTCAGGTCAGGACGCGTTAGTCGCTGCATTCCTTGCTTGCTGCTTCGCATTCCTCATCGCTGGCGTCGTATGCGGCGTAAAATTCCAAGAAGCCTTGGATTCGGCTATGGACAGCGTAAAACACATCTTAGTGGCATTATTTATTCTTATGTTCGCTTATGCAATGGCAGAAGCGTTCATGGCTTACGGCGTAGGCGCTGCCATCATCGGTTTATCACTGAAGCTTGGTATCACCGCCAAATCCGTAGCTTGCGTTGGTTTCGTTTGCTGCTGCGTACTTTCCGTAGCAACCGGTACTTCCTGGGGTACATTCGCTTCCTGCGCACCTATTTTCCTGTGGTTATCCCACATCGTTGACGGCAACCCAATCCTTACGGTTTGCGCTATCGCAGGTGGTGCTTGCTTCGGCGACAACATCGGCCTTATCTCCGATACGACAATCGTATCCTCTGGTATCCAGGGCGTTGAGGTTGTAGACAGAGTTAGACACCAGGGTGTTTGGTCGGTTGGCTGCTTGGTACTGGCTGCTATCTGCTTCCTGATTGCAGGCTTCACCATGGGTCTTCCAGGAGAAACCGTTGACCCGTCCGGCGTTATCACAACTATCCAGAACGAGCATCCGGAGGTTATCGAGTTCCTGCTTTCCGACGACGGTCGTCCTTCGGCAGTATCTCTGCTTGAGCAGGTATCCGCAGGAGTTCCGGTTTACATGATCATTCCGCTTCTTCTGGTAATCGGACTTGCTATCACAGGATTCAACACATTCTGCTGCATCGGTTCCGGTCTTGTATCCGCTTACATCCTCGGACTCTTCGCAGGTACCGCAGGCGGAATTCAGGACTTCCTTGACAATATCATCTTCGCACAGTTCGAAAGTGCCGGCGGCTGGGTTATCATCATGATGATGTGGGTTGCTGCATTCGGCGGCGTAATGCAGAAGATGGATGCGTTTGCTCCTCTTGCTGCATTCGTAGTTAAGATGTCCCATAAGGTAAGAGGTCTGATGACTTGGAACGCAGTTCTTTCCCTCATCGGTAACGCTTGTCTGGCTGACGAAATGGCTCAGATCGTTACTATGGGACCTGTTATCAAGCAGATTGCTGAAGAAAACATCGAAACGGATTCTGAAGAAGCTATGTACAAGATCAAACTGAGAAACGCTACCTTCGGCGACGCTATGGGCGTATTCGGTTCCCAGCTGATTCCATGGCACGTATACCTTGGTTTCTACGTAGGTATTGCTGCCGGCGTATATCCGGTTGTTCAGATCACCAACATGGACTTCCTGAAGTACAACTTCATGGCATATATCGCGGTTATTTCCCTGATCGTTCTCACCTTCACAGGTCTGGACAGATTCATCCCGCTGTTCAAGATGCCGCAGGAACCGGTTGTAAGACTGAAAAAGAACGCTGCAAAATAAGGCAGTATCAACTTAATTCAAAAAACTTAATTGCACACAAAAAGACCTGCGAGATTTCGGTCCCGCAGGTCTTTTTTATAAGTTTTCGATTCTTCGCTTGACAATTTCCGCCGCAGCCTCACACAAGCGATGCTACCCCGTAGGTTGCCGTTGTTACGATTATCGCTGCGATAACAACTCCTGCCGCTATTGCAGGGAAGGCTCGTTTAAGCTGCATATCAAGCATCGCCGCGATCAGGGCGCCTGTCCATGCTCCCGTTCCCGGCAGCGGAATTGCCACAAAGAGCATCAGGCCCCAAAATTCGTACCTCAGAACCTTG
>CAVGEP010000089.1:0-3498 GCA_963628105.1 Alistipes communis | reverse complement strand
ACCTTGTCCTTCTTGCGGTCCGCCTTTTCCTCCATGCGCTTTACCAGCCGCGCCAGTCTCTCGCTCCTAGTCTGCATCCACTTGAAAATCCGCCGTATAAATACGATGATAAAGGGAATGGGTATGAGATTTCCTATTATCGCCGTTATCACCACCAGCCTCAGGTCAAGTCCGGCGATGACTCCCGCAGGAATTGCCGCCCGAAGTTCCAGCACCGGAGTCATGGCTATAAGCAGGGTCATTAGCAGGCTTCCGAGATTTGCTCCGCTAAAGAAAGTCATATCTCATGCACCTCGTTTCTCACCGCCGCCTGTGCCGCCGCCAGCTTCGCTGCCGGAACCATGCTCGGCAAGCAGGAAATATAGTTCATGCCTATTCGATGGCAAAACTCAATACTCCTTGCATCCGATGCCTGCTGGCCGCAGATTGCAAGCCTTAGCCTCGGTTTCGCATGCTTTCCGGCGGTAGCCGCAAACTCCATGAGCCGGCCCACCCCGTCTATGTCCAGGGTTTTGAAAGGATTTTCCTTTAGTATTCCCTTTTTAACATAATTTTCCACAACCTCTGACGTGGCATCCTTTCGCGAGATGCCGAATACCATCTGGGTCAGGTCGTTTGTGCCAAAGGAGAAGAAATCGCATTCTGCGGCGATTTTGTCCGCGATAAGGGCGGCTCTCGGGGTTTCTATCATTACTCCGATCAAAACATTCGGCTTTTTATCCGAATCCCCTGCGGCAGACTTTATTGCCTCGGTTATGGTATTTTTGACCTGCCTAAACTCCTCCAAGGTGCTTATCATAGGAATCAAAAGCTCTATTTCGATTTCTCGCTGCTTTTCCTCCCCTACCCTTTGGGCTGCCTCCACAATGGCCTCGGTTTGCATCTTCGTGATTTCCGGCATGGTAACGGGAATGTCCAGTAGCCTTATGGTAACCGGCATTTCTCCCATCGCAAGGTAAAGCTTTTCGAAGCCGCTCCTTTGCTCTGCCTTGAGGCTGTGAAGCAGCTCCCGTCTCTTTTCCAAATCCTCGCTCTGGAAGATTTCTTGTAGCTGAGGCATTTTGCCGCTTGCTAAAATCATATTCTCGGTTCTGCAAAGTCCAATGCCCTCGGCTCCCAGTTCCATGGCCCGGGCTGCCTCATCCCGGCTGTCAGCATTTGCTCTTACCTTGAGCTCCCTTACCTCGTCAACCCACTCCATAAGGGTCTTGTAGTTTGATTCGTCTCTTGTCTCCGAAACGAGTCCCTGCATATCCTCGGCATTCTGTCTGAGAATGGCAATTTTTCGACTGATCAATCCCTCGGAAACCATATCCACCGCGATTTTGAGGGCGGCTGCAGGGGTTCTTTCGGCCGTATATGCCTGTACGATGTTCAACTTGTTGTTTTCTATGGTAAACTCCACCGTTCGAACATCCTTATAGTGATGCTCCAGAATTTCGGCAATCTTTGTAAGGCTGTCGTACACTTTCGGAAAGCTCTCCGAAAGTTTTGCGATATCCTTTACCTTTTCTCCCCTTTGAAGGGTTCTGCCTTGGGTTTTGGTAGTAAAGCTTCCGGTTAATTTCTTTGCCCCCGTCCGGCAGTCCCGAGTCGATGCAATGCCTACGGCGGATTCGTTACCGAGGTTTCCAAATGCCATGGCCTGCACGCTTACTGCCACCCCGCGCGCTTCTTCGGGGCTTATATCCTGTCTTTTGAGATATTCCCTGGCTTCCGGGCTGCTCCAGGAGAGAAATGCGTTTTTAACGGCATAGAGGAGCTGCTGCCTCGCGTCCTGAGGCGGAGTTTCCGCCTCCCCGCAGCCGACAATCTCCCCGTACATTCTTATGAATCTGCCGTAGGTATCCTCCGCAAACTCCCGATTTTCCGTCAGACGGCAAAGGGACAAAAAAGTCTCGTCGTTCATCCCAAGATTTAGAATCGTCTCCGCAAGCCCCGGCACAGGAACAGCCGCGCCTGTTCGCACCGAAACAAGGAGCGGATCTTCTCCTCCTCCGAAGGTCTTTCCCGTCACCGTTTCCAATTCCGCTATCTTTTCGAATATTTCATTTTCCAGGTCCTCGCTCAGCTTGCGACCGTTTTCGTAGAATGCCTCGCAGGCCTCTGTGGTGACGGTAAATCCGAAAGGCACCGGAAGCCCGATCTGCATCAGCTCCGCAAGACTTGCCCCCTTAGTGCCAAGAAGGCTCCGCATTTCTTTGGAACCTTCGTTGAATGAATATACAAATTTCTTCATATTTCTCCGTTTCTTCGATTAGAAGGCAAGCCTTTTAGAAAGCAAGCCTTTCCTCGATATATGCGCGCACCTCACTTACAGGAATTCTTACCTGCTCCATGGTGTCTCTGTCGCGAATGGTCACGCAGCCATCCGTTTCGGTATCAAAATCCACGCAAATGCAGAATGGCGTTCCGATCTCATCCTCGCGTCTATATCTCTTGCCGATAGAGCCGGCAGCGTCGTAATCAACCATGAAATATTTGGAAAGCTCCTCGTGAATCGGCTCCGCGACAGGCGCAAGCTTCTTTGCAAGTGGAAGAACAGCCGCCTTGTACGGCGCCAGCGCCGGATGGAATTTCATCACCACGCGCACATCTTCCTTGCCATTTGCGTCGGTAAGGACTTCTTCGGTATAAGCGTTGCAAAGGAATGCCAGCACGCTTCTTTCAACTCCCAGAGACGGCTCGATGACATACGGAATGTAATGCTCGTTCTTATCCTGGTCGAAATAGGTCATATCCTGTCCCGAGGTATTCTGGTGCTGAGTCAGGTCGTAATCGGTACGGTCAGCAACGCCCCAAAGCTCGCCCCAGCCGAACGGGAATTTGAACTCGAAGTCCGTGGTCGCCTTGGAATAGAAGCAAAGCTCCTCCGGGCTGTGGTCACGGAGTCTTAAGTTTTCGTCGCGAATTCCCAGCGAAAGCAGCCAGTTGTGGCAGAAGCTTCTCCAGTAGTTGAACCATTCGAGGTCCGTTCCCGGCTCGCAGAAGAATTCCAGCTCCATCTGCTCAAACTCACGCACACGGAAGATAAAGTTTCCCGGCGTGATTTCGTTACGGAAGGACTTTCCGATCTGTCCGATGCCAAAAGGAACCTTCTTGCGGGAAGTCCTCTGCACGTTCTTGAAGTTTACGAAAATGCCCTGCGCCGTTTCCGGTCTGAGGTAAAGCTCGGACTTTGAGTCCTCCGTTACTCCCTGGAAGGTCTTGAACATCAGGTTGAACTGACGGATTCCGGTAAAGTCTGTCTTGCCGCAGTCAGGGCACGGAATGTTATGCTCTGCGATATAATTTTCCAGCTGTTCATTGCTCCAGCCATCAACAACGATCTCCGGCATATCATTTGCCTTGTGAAAATCCTCGATGAGCTTGTCTGCTCTGAATCTGGATTTGCACGATTTGCAGTCTACGAGCGGATCCGAGAATCCTCCCACGTGCCCGGATGCTACCCAGGTCTGTGGGTTCATCAGTATAGCAGCATCAAGTCCTACATTGTAC
>CAVGEP010000088.1:0-6596 GCA_963628105.1 Alistipes communis | reverse complement strand
CTGGTAATCCGAGCGACCAAGCACCAGGGAGTTCTTCACCCAGATGCAGCAGCCAGCGAGATGAAAACCTGCATCAATGAAGGCCCTGCGGAAGTTGAGTCCTTCGGTGTCGGCATGGAAAACGTAGGCGGCGCCACCTTTTTCCAAGTGCGATGCCATGTTTGTAAAGGCTGAAAGCAGGAACTGATAGAATTCCTCGCCCTTAATGGAATCGTTCTGAATGGAAAGACCGTCGGAGCTTTCAAAGGAAACCCCGTAAGGCGGGTCCGTGAGGATTAGGTTCGCCATCTTTCCTTCCATCAGCTTGTCCACGTCCTCGGCCTTGGTGGCATCGCCGCACATCAGGCGGTGGCGTCCGACCGTCCAGACATCGCCGGTCTCCACAAAGCTTGCTTTTTCCAGCGCTGTCGAAAGGTCAAAGTCATCATCCTCAACTTCCGGTTTGTCACCGGCAAAGAGGTCTGCGAGTTCCTTCTCATCAAATCCGGTAAGTCCCACATCAAAGGACTCCGCCTGCAAGGCTTCAATCTCGACGCGCAACAGTTCCTCGTCCCAGCCTGCATCCATAGCCATACGGTTGTCGGCCAGGATGTACGCTTTCTTCTGGGCTTCGGTGAGGTAATCTACATAAACGCATGGAACCTCATCGATGTGCTCTTCACGAGCAGCCAGGATTCTTCCATGGCCCGCGATCACGTTGTAGTCCTTATCGATGATGACCGGGTTGATAAAGCCAAACTCCCTCAGGGAAGCCCGAAGCTTATTGACCTGCTCCGGGCTGTGGGTTCTGGCATTATTTATATATGGGATTAGCTTATCGATGGAGACCAGCTCCATCTTCGTTGTTGTATTCATGAGCTGTCCTCCTTAGTAAAGGCCCCATTCGGCAAACTTCTCGAAGCCGCCGACAGAGCGGATGTAGTTTCTTGCGATCTCCACCACCTCAGGGTAGGGAAGACCATCAATGGTGTCGTCTCCAATGGCGCAGCAAAGCTCCACCGGCTTTCCGGTTTTCTGGGCTTTGAGGAAGGCGTAAATGTTTACGCTGACATCAGCCTTACTGAGGTCCTTCCCATGAAGGCCGCCGCCCGTAACGGAATCGGCCATGTCGGAACCGAGCTTTCTGTTGGTAGCGCCGGTATCTACATTGGTGCCGCCAGTCCAGTCACCCAGAGGGTTGATGCTGGCCTCCGGATATGTGTTTTTCAAATCTACACTTTTCACATTGGACTGGCAGATGATGAGGTAGGCCTGGTCTAGGATGTACTTTCCGTCAAAGGGATATGAAGTGTAGATTTCTCTTGCAATCTTGCTCAGGGCTTTCTGCTCCTCCGTCAATGGCATGCCCTTGAAGATGCCGTTGTCGCCGCAGCGGATTCCTGCGCTCTGGTTATCCGCCAGGTGCTTATCCTGGGGAACGATCACGATATCGGTTGTTACATTTCCGGCAATACGGTGAATCGCTGCATCAATATCTGCGTATTCAAGCTCTGCCGATGTCTCGATGATCACGTGGCAGGTACCGTGCCCAATCAGGACTTCGGCCGCCACCTTCGGGTTGTTTTCTTTCTCATACGCCAGGTCAACAATGGCCCCGGCGATGCGGTCCGCTATCTTGTCAACATGACTTGGATTTACTTTTTCAATCATACCTACTTTCCTTTCCGACTCCTTAAGAGCATCTCCATCACGTCGTCCTGCGGTGTGTTGCCGCTGAACTCGGAGGAGCAGTTTTCTTTTACTACCTGGAAGATCTGAAACCAGACCTGATTGACCTGCTTCATGTATTGCTGGCTCATGGCCACATACGGTGATGCGCAGGCAGCACCGGTAGTCGGGTGCTTTGAAAGGAAGCCATACTCAGAAATGGCATCCTCACATTGAATCCATCTGGATACGCTCATGGCGTATTGCTCTAAAAGCTGCTGGCTGATGAGCTTTTCGCAGCCACGCTCCTTAAGCCAAAGCCAGGTCATCTTGTATATTTTCTCGGCAGCAAGATCTCCACCGTTTCTCTGGCGGGCTTTTAAGTAAGCGCTTGGCTCCGGCATGTCCACGCAGTCAAGCTCAGCGCCCTCCGGAAGGTCCATGACCATCATGGGTCTGTGTCCCGGATTTCCGGCAGCGAGCTTTTCCGTCAGAGCTTTGGATTTTCGCCCGGAACCAGGTCGTTGTCCGCCTCTGGCTGTTCCATCTTTGGCCATTCTTTCACCTCCCTCGGGCTATACCCCTTTTGAAAATGCGATTTTTGCGCGTTTGACCCCGGCACCGTTGGCTGGGCACCTGCTTCGTAGAGATTTTTACCGCCCTACCCCTGACACGACTGTCATCGCAAAAAATAAAAATAGTTTCTTCTTCGAGTGTCACGACTGACACGAGCTGAAAGCTCAAGACTGTGATGCCTTGAAGCTCTCAAGCAAACAAAAAGGAAGCTGCAGCTACTAGACTGCTTGCCTCCTCATTTCTTGTTTCCTTCGGCTGTCTTGTTATGCCATCTGTCTCCGCGCTCAGCGTGAATCCTTGCGTGGCAGCTCTTGCAAAGAGAAATTAGATTGTCTCTCTCATGCGTACCACCTTCGGCAAGCGGCACCTTGTGATGGACTTCCTCCACTGGCACCATGATGCCGTTCTTAAAGCAAAGCTCGCAGAACGGATGCGTCTTCACATAGCTGTCTCGGATTCGCTTCCAAGCTCGACCGTATCTACGGCGTACAGCAGGATCTCTGTCGTACTTCTCATAGCGGGCGTTCTCTTGTTTCCGATGTTCTTCACAGAACCTACCGTCAGTCAAGTTTGGACATCCAGGAACAGCACATGGATGTTTCGGTTTTCTTGGCACGGTGCTTCCTCCTTTCCTTAAGCTTCATCCGGACGGCGCCTTTTATGATGTACCAGCACTGTTTCAGGTATCCAACCTTCCTGTATGGCATAGGCGCCTCCTTTCTGATGCGACCGGGGTCTTGATTTCAGGGTCCTGATCCGGTGACCGGGAACCCCACCCCCTGGGCATGAAAAAAGCTCCGAAAGGCGTGAACCTCTCGAAGCTTCATTCTTTTTTGCTGATTATACTATATCACATAGTGCACCTGGACATTTGCGGACAAACCCGGCGCTTTTTATAAAATCGTAGGATTTTCTGGAATCCTTACATGGGATAAAGCCCTGTTATGCCAGCGGCGGACGGTACGCTCATCTACATAAAGCTCATCGCCAATCTGGGACCAGGACATGTTCTTTAGGTAGCGGTACGTCAGCACCAGCCTCTCATCCATGTCCGGCAGGCGGTCGATGGTTTCCTGCACCTCTTCCTGAAGCGTCAATAAAAGCTGCAGCTCTCCTTCGACCTTTTCTTCCAGATCCATGATCTTATACAGGGTCTTGATAAACGGTGCCTCCGTCGGCCTGTTTGGATTGTAGTGCTCCTCAAAGCCGGGAGAGCTAGGACTTCCTGCAAGATCCCTCAGCTCATCAAGTCGTTCTTTGTGAAGCCTGATGCGCTGCTCCAGGCGGTAGGCCTGGTTCAAATATTCCTTTGATGTCATCCGAACACCTCCTCGTTCAATCTGTCGATGAGGTACTCCGGATCAATATCCGTCAGGATGCCAAAATAACCGGAACGGAAGAACCGCTCAATTGAATCGCGCTCAATGGCAGCATCCTTATTATTCGGGTGCTTTTTCAGCCGCTTCAAGGCGACTCTGTAATCCTTTACCGCCTGCAGCACGATGGCATTAGCCAGCTGCTCATAAGGGTCAAAGTTGTTATTCTTGCTCATGGTGAGTACCTCCGAATTTCAAAAGTGACCACTCGGATTGACTCTGATTGACTCGGCCCATAAATCGGGCTCATTTACAGTTCGGCCTTGACCGCCTCAATGAGGGCGTTCTGGCCTTTTTCTTTACGCTCAAGAGCTGCAAGGATTCTCTCGTCAATGCTTCCCTCCGTTACGAGGTGATGCACAACGACGGTTCCTGACTGCTGTCCCTGGCGCCACAAACGCTGTACCATTTGTGTATAGAGCTCTAAGCTCCATGACAGGCTCATCCAAATCATGGTATCGGCGGCCTTCTGAATATTGATACCCATGCCCGCTGAAGCTGGATGCGCCAAAGCCACCTGCGCTTTTCCTGCACGAAAAGCTTCAATGTTCTCATCAGAATTTAGAAGAAGGTAGCTGACGCCTTCTTTATCCAGCCTCTCCATGATTCTTTGAAGGTCGTGCTTATACCAATAGACCACCACAGCAGGTTTTCCGTTCTGGGCTTCGATTAAATCGGATAAGGCGTCCAGCTTCCTTGAATGAATCTCCGCCACCTCACCGGAATCGGTATAGACCGCACCGTTGGCAAGCTGAACCAGCTTATTGGAAAGCGCTGCAGCATTGGCCGCCGTAATATCGTCGTTTTCCTTATATGGAAGAACGAGGTCATTCTTTAAGGTGTCGTACTTCAGCTTTTCCGCTTCGCTCATGCGGACCACCACCCGGTTATTGATAAGCTCCGGCATCTTGAGGTGATCCAGGGAGTTCATGGAAATCGTGATATCCGAAATTTTCTTATAGATCTCCTCCTCAGCTCCCGGAAGCAGCTTATAGGAATAGACAATCGGTCCATTCACCCGGTCAGGCTTAAAGAATGCGTTTCGGAATTTTCCGATAAACCGGTAGAGGCGCTCACCCAGATCGATGCAGCGGAATTCATAATATAGGTCCATCAAGGTGTTGCTGGCTGGGGTGGCTGTAAGGCCTATCACTCTTGAAAGGTATGGCCGAAGCTTCAAAACCGCCTTCGTTCTCTGGGAGTTGGACTTAAAGGAACTAAGCTCGTCGAGAACCGCCATATCGAAGAAGTGCGGGTCCACCTCATTTACCAGCCAGGAAAGATTCTCCCGGTTGATGATGTAAACGTCCGCGTCCGACCGCAGGGCTTTTAGCCTCTCAGCTTTGCTGCCTACGATTTTGGAATAACGAAGGTGGCTTACGTGCTCCCAGGCAGCTATCTCATCAACCCATGTCTGGGTAACCCTAAGAGGCGCCACAATAAGGACCCGGCTCACCTCAAAGCGGTCATAAATAAGAGATTCCAGAAAAGTCAGCGTAATGATGGTCTTGCCCAGGCCGCATGACAAAAACAGCACCGATAGGTTCGAGTCCTTGCCTTCCCGGCCAAGCCACTCCACGCAATATTTTTGATAATCATGTAAGTCGCTGTATTTCATCTAACAAACCTCCAATCTGATCTAAGCCGTCCAGAACATACACCTGAAAGCCTAAGCGCCGAAGCTGCTCATGCCGGTGAACCTGCAGTGGTCTTGGTTTTTCTCCTGGTGCCTTTACTTCCACAAAAGCAAGGATGCCTTCAGGGAAAAGCACCAATCGGTCCGGCATTCCGTCCATGCCAGGGGATGTGAACTTGGGACACATCCCGCCTCTGGCTTTGACGGCTTTCACAAGTGCCTGCTCAATAACCCGTTCTCTCAAAGAGACCTCCTGCCACCTGCTTGGCTTTTTCGATCATCTCCTCATCAAGAGGTCCGCGGGGAGAACTTCCAACACTTCCATAAAAGACATCCGTGTATTCACTCCCAAGCTGCGGATGGTCATGGAACATGTTGTCCTCGGCGCGGCTGCAGATCTCATCAATGCGATTTAGATAGCGGACAAGCTTATCGCTGTCCTGGGCTGAGAGAACCGCGGAAATATCCACCGCAAGCTTTGAGCCTAACGTCTTGAACAGCCGCATCTCGGCTCCGGCCCGCTTATATTCATCAATGGTTCTTAGGTTTTTCTGTAACATGCTGTACCTCCATCAAAAGTTGATTGATGTCAGTCGTGCTCCTCGTTTCTAAACCTTTCTATATAGAATTTTTTATTAAAATTTTTTCTATAGGGACTTTTTAGATATGAGTTACACGACTGACACCATTAGCAAAAATTAAATAAGAAAAGGGTTGGAATTGAGGTGCACGACTGTCACTCCAACCCCCTCAGGCTAGAAAGAACTATCTGAATTGACTGTCACGACTGACATCAGTCCAGAAAATCCTGACCTTCCTTCAAGCGGATGCCCATAACGACACGACCGCTCTTGTTCCTGCGCTTCTTGAACCCGATCTTGTCCAGAGATCCATAGAAATCTGTGGTGCTTCTGATATACTCACCCGCCAACTGGCAAGCGGCCCTATAGCACTGGTAAAGATCGCCGGACTTCACTTCGTATTGGGCACCAATATCGCAGTTGTCCTCCAGGAATTGACCAAGCCAGTCATTCTCTTCGCGGTATGCTTCCACAGCATCAAGGACCACCTTTGGTTTCGTAAACTTGAAGCCCTTATTGATGGCTTTCTCCGCGCCCTCGATGATCCATGTAAGAATTGCCGGTCCGGCATTCTCAAAAAGGTAATCCCCGTAGTTCTTCACGTCGGTCTTGCCGGTAATCTTGGCATTGAACGGAATGACGATAAGGCGCCTCCAGGTTCCATCATCGTTGGCAGAAACCTTCGGCAGATGGTTGGTGTAAAGCACCAGCGTATGTGACGGGTCGAAATGGAACGGGTCCTTGAACTTCTTCTCGGCCTCAATCGGGTCAACGGAGCAG